>JAFPVW010000069.1 GCA_017395215.1 Prevotella sp.
ACAACAGTTCTTACGAGTCGAACTGCGCTACCCACGGTGCTCCCCTCGGTGGCGATGCCTACATCAACACGATGAAGAATCTGGGTGCCGATCCCGAGAACCCGTTCCAGATCTTCCCCGAGGTGCAGGAACTCTACGCCAAGCGCGCCAAGGAGCTGCGCCAGATCTGCGACCAGCGCTATGCCGAGAAGGCTGAGTGGGCCAAGGGTCATCCCGTACAGGCCAAGCAGCTTGAGGAGTGGTTCAGCGGCAAGGCTCCCGTCATTGACTGGACAAAGGTCGAGCAGAAGGCCGGTGCTGCCACCCGTGGTGCATCGGCTACCGTGCTGAGCGCACTGGCTGAGCAGGTGCCCAACATGATCTGCGCAAGTGCCGACCTGTCGAACTCCGACAAGACCGACGGCTTCCTGAAGAAGACCCACGACCTGGTTCGCGGCGACTTCAGCGGTGCCTTCTTCGAGGCTGGCGTGGCCGAGCTGACGATGGCATGCTGCTGCATCGGTATGGCCCTGCACGGTGGCGTCATCCCCGCCTGCGGCACGTTCTTCGTGTTCTCTGACTATATGAAACCCGCCGTCCGCATGGCTGCCCTCATGGAGCTGCCCGTGAAGTTCATCTGGACCCACGACGCATTCCGCGTTGGTGAGGACGGTCCTACCCACGAGCCCGTTGAGCAGGAGGCCCAGATCCGACTGATGGAGAAGCTGAAGAACCACCACGGCAAGAACTCCGTGCTCGTTGTTCGTCCCGCCGATGCCGAGGAGACCACCGTCTGCTGGCGCATGGCTATGGAGAATACCGACACCCCGACTGCCCTTATTTTCTCGCGTCAGAACATCAAGATGCTGCCCGAGGGTAATGACTACACGCAGGCTACGAAGGGTGCCTACGTCGTTGCCGGAAGCGACGAGGACTACGACATCATTTTGCTTGCCTCTGGTTCTGAGGTTTCTACCCTTGAGGCTGGTGCCAAGCTGCTCCGCGAGGACGGCGTGAAGGTTCGTATCGTCAGCGTTCCCTCCGAGGGTCTGTTCCGCAGCCAGTCGAAGGAGTATCAGCAGAGCGTGCTGCCCACAGGCAAGAAGAAGTTCGGCTTGACTGCCGGTCTGCCTGTCAACCTTGAAGGCCTGGTTGGTGCTGACGGCTGCGTATGGGGTCTGGAGAGTTTCGGTTTCTCTGCTCCCTACAAGGTGCTCGACGAGAAACTTGGCTTTACTGGTCAGAATGTCTACGACCAAGTGAAGAAGTTGTTGGCATAGGTTGCATTATTAGTAGCAGAAACTAAACTGTTACCTGCCGCCTTTCAGCCGAAAGGCGGCAGGTTTGTAGAGAATAAAAATGGGAAAGAAGATTGTAACGTTCGGAGAATTAATGCTCCGTTTTTCGAAGGAGGATAAACGTCGGCTGTCACAGGGGCGTATGTTCTGTGGCAACTATGGTGGCAGCGAGGCCAATGTGGCTGTCTCGCTGGCTATGCAGGGTGAAGATGTAGAATACGTCACCCGTCTGCCGGCATCGCAGATGGGACGCGCTGGTGCCATGAAACTCAGGGAGTTAGGCGTCGGCACTCATCATATACTATATGGTGGCGACCGTGTGGGCGTTTACTATTTTGAGGAGGCTGCCAGCATCCGTAATGCCAGTGTGGCTTATGACCGCGCTAACTCATCCTATTACTACTTGGAACCGGGCATGATAGACTGGCGCAAGGCTTTAGCAGGCGCTGACGTACTGCACGTGTCGGGCATCACTGCCGCCATCACGCAGCCGGCTGCCGATGCAACGTTTGAGGCCATCAGCATAGCTGAGGAGATGGGTCTGATGATTTCGATAGACTTGAACTACCGCAAGAACCTGTGGCACTACGAAGGTGCCCAGCCCCGTGAGACGCTGAAGCGCATGATGGCCCACGCCGACGTGATGTTTGGCGACGTCATTGAGTATGAGTTTATTACGGGACATCCGAAGATTCCGTTCGAGGCTGTTACGACCGACTACCAGATGCCGCTCAACGCATATCGCCAGTGGTATGAAGAGATTCGTGAGCTGTGCCCGCGCTGCCGCAAGATTATGATTGGTATGCGTAATCAGATCAGTTCGAGCCATCACACACTGACGGCGCTGCTCTGGGCTGACGGCAAGATGTACAACGCCAAGATTGTTGATATTCCGAACGTGGTTGACCCGATGGGCGTTGGCGATGCCTTTGACGGCGGCTTCCTCCATGCGCTCCGCCTGTTCCCCGACGACAACCAGCGCATACTCGACTACTCGCTGGCTGCCGCCTCGCTGAAGAACACCATTGCAGGCGACTTCAACCTGTCGACCGAGGAGGAGATTATGGAAGTGATGAACGACAACTACCAGATACTCGACATTAAGAAATATGACTGAGAAAGTTGAATCACTATTGTCGGAGCTGAACGAGAGCCAGCGCGAGGCGGTGGTCTTCTGCGACGGGCCGTCGCTGGTGATAGCCGGTGCCGGTTCGGGGAAGACGCGCGTGCTGACTTACAAGATTGCCTACCTGCTGGAACAGGGCATGAAGCCTTGGCAGATTCTCGCGCTGACGTTTACCAACAAGGCGGCGCGCGAGATGAAGGAGCGCATAGGCCGGCTGGTGGGCGAGGAGAGGGCACGTTACCTGCAGATGGGTACGTTCCACTCCGTCTTTGCCCGTATACTCAGGGCCGAGGCTGACAAGATAGGGTTCAACAGCAATTTCACCATCTACGACCAGACCGACGCCCGTTCGCTGGTGAAGGCTATCATCAAGGAAATGGGACTTGACGACAAGGTATACAAGCCCGCCTCGGTGGCCGACCGCATCTCGATGGCCAAGAACCACCTGATACTGGCCGGTCATTACGGACAGACGGCCTGGGCCAAGGACGACGCTCACGGCAAGCGCCCTCAGATTTATAATATATATATAAGGTACGCGGAGCGATGCCGTCAGGCCAACGCTATGGACTTCGACGACTTGCTGGTATATACCTACGTGCTCTTCCAGAACCACGAGGATATCCGCCAGAAGTACGTTGAGAAGTTCCAGTTCGTACTGGTCGATGAGTATCAGGACACCAACTTCGCCCAGCAGGCCATTGTGCTGCAGCTGACCAAGGAGCACCAGCGCGTCTGCGTGGTTGGCGACGACGCCCAGAGCATCTACAGCTTCCGAGGAGCCAATATCGACAATATCCTGAACTTCCGCTCGGCCTACGACGATGCCCGACTGTTCAAGCTCGAGCAGAACTACCGCTCGACACAGCTCATCGTACAGGCCGCCAACAGCTTGATACGCAAGAATGAGCGCCAGATACCCAAGGACGTTTACAGCCGAAATGAGGAGGGCGAGCGGCTCGTGCTAAAACCTGCCTACTCAGACAAAGAGGAGGCGCTCATCGTCTGTCAGGATATCAAGCGCATACGCCGACAGGAAGGCTGTGAGTACAAGGACTTTGCCATTCTCTACCGCACGAACTCCCAGAGCCGCAGCTTTGAGGAGCAGATGCGCAAGGATAATATTCCTTACCGCATCTACGGCGGCCTGTCATTCTACCAACGTAAGGAAATCAAGGATGTCATAGCCTACTTCCGCCTCGTGGCCAATCCCGATGATGAAGAGGCATTCAAGCGCATCATCAACTATCCGACACGCGGCATTGGCGGGACAACGCTCGACAAGATTGTCAAGGCGGCTACCGACTACGGCGTCAGCCTCTGGCAGGTTATCAGTGAGCCCGTACTCTTTCCGCTCGACGTGAGCAAGGGCACCATGACGAAGATAGAGAACTTCAAAAATCTGATTGCCGGCTGGCGTGAGCGGCTACAGACGGAGGATGCCTACGCGCTGGGGCACGACATCATTATGACGAGCGGCATCAGTCGCGACATTTACAGCGGGCGCAACCCTGAGGACATCTCGCGGCAGGAGAATCTGGAAGAGTTTCTGGGCGGCATGCAGGACTTCGTTGAGAGCCGCCGCGAGGAGGATCTGGGCGAGCAAGTCTATCTGCCCGATTTCCTGCAGGAGGTGGCGCTGCTGACCGACCTCGACAGCGATAACGGCGACGATAATAATAAGGTGACGCTGATGACCATTCACTCGGCCAAAGGCCTGGAGTTCCCGACGGTCTTTGTTGTGGGTTTGGAGGAGAACATCTTCCCGTCGCCGATGTGTACGAACAGCATGCGCGAGCTGGAAGAGGAGCGCCGGCTGCTCTATGTTGCCATTACGCGCGCCGAGAAGCATTGCATCCTGACTTGTGCGCAGAACCGCTTCCGCTATGGGCGGATGGAGTACGACACGCCTTCGCGCTTCATCAAGGACTTCGACCCCTCGCTCATTCGTGTGCTCTCAGAGAAGGGCGGCGACGAGGACTCATATTTACGCAGCCGGCACCAGACAACGAGTCGGGGCAGCAACTGGATGCAGAACCCTCGGCCTGTTGCCACGCAATTCCGGGCCGACCCTATGCCGCGAATGGTGGCTCCCCGTCAGCCCGAGCAGCCGGTCAATCCCTTTGCCAACAAGAGTGCCGACAACGGTTCGCTGCATGAAGGCAGCGTCATTGAGCACCAGCGCTTTGGCGTCGGAACGGTTGTGAAGTTGGAGGGAACAGGTGAGAACCAGAAGGCCACCGTAACATTCCGGAACACCGGAACAAAGCAGCTACTGCTGAAGTTTGCACGCTACAAAATTATCTCATAGAGCCTCGTCATCGGGCTTATGAATAAGGCGCTTCTGCTGTTTGGGCAGGTGCGCCTTTTTTCTGAGCCACGCCTCTTTGCGTGCTTCGTAGTCTTGCTGGTGTTTCTCTAAGAAACCATCGGCCATTGTATTATCTTTTGAAATTTCCGTAGACAACTTTCAACATAATAGGTTGGTTGGGGTTCTCGCTGCCTCCAACTAATTTGGCGGCAGCCAGTCCTACACAGTGTTCGTAGCTTGAGATGCTCGTGACGCCTGATGCCGATGTAGAAATGGCCTGGACAGGAACAAGCAAAACCTTATTCCAGTTCGGGTGTTTGGCTACCCAGTTGTTATCAGACTCCAGCCCTTTACGCTTCATTTCAACCATCCTGTTGATAAGTGATGAGATATTCGAGTAGTCGTATTGGTTGGTCTTGACAGAGAACGAGCTACTGAACGTCAGCTTATTGTCAGGCAATTTTTGGCTTTCGAAAAAGCTGTTCAGACTATCCGTTGGCAACATCATCAAGTAGCCAGGTTGACTATAGGTTTTCTCTTCACTCAGATTATTAATGCGTTGGAAGCTGATACTTGCAATCAAAATGGAGTCGTTCTCGTGTCCCTTGTAGATATCGTCAATGGGCAGCGTCACTTCTGTGTAGACTCCTGCCGGTGCCTTGACGTAGGTACATGTATTGTCGGCGGTTAGCTGCAGCAGTCTGTCTTTGTCGTTGGTAATCTTGGTAGTCTGTAGTATTTCTTCGGTTCCTGCCAACGCTGAGGCATAGGTTGATGTGGAGTCGGCTTTTGAAGTCTTTTGCTGGAAGAAGAATCTCAGGCTCATTTCCATGATTTCCACGTAGGCCCCTTCGCCATCGACTACTGAGAAGAAGAATCCTGGACAGACGTTGTGTATGAATGCGTAGGAGTTCTTGAAGTATTCAGGATGTTGGAAATATTGGCGCATCACGTAGGTGCCATAGTTGTTGTATGTTGTTCCGCTTTTGTCAGTGTATGGCTCGTTCAGCTTAATGGTGATAGAACTGAGGTATTCGGAGTCCTTACGCTGCGACTCGCTAACGGTTAGGTCGGTGAGGGTGAAAACCTTGTCCTTCTTCATGCCGTTTTCCCTAATAAGCCCCTCGGCAATGGGGTCATAGTTTGAGTAGTATCGTCTGCCTTCCTCCATAGGCATAGCCAGTTCCGAGACTCTTATTTTCATGGCCGACAGTGAGTCGACGGTCGATTTTGCTGGATTGTAGTACAATTCTAACTGGCAGGAGTCAGCCGCTACCACTCCTTCGTGTCTTGTGACGATGTCGTCTTGCTTTGGCAAACTGAATGTCTCAAGAATGTTGAACTGGGTCATAAACTCACTTGTGACGCATGACTTTGTTTCAGGATCCTTTGCCCTGCCCAGATAGCAATAGCTGCTTCTGAGTAATACAGAGTCGGCTAACACCGATTTTGTCGTCACCTTAAAGTCCGCATTGTTGACGTATAACTTATCTGTCTCTCCTGTCAGCGAACGTCCTATGTCAAGTGTTTCGTCATTACATGCAGAGAGTGCCATCACAACTACGGCAACCCCTGTCAGCAAGTTACGTTTCATCATTTTTGTTTGTGTGTTCTATTCTTCTGGACAAATCCTGTTGTAGAGCTCCTCATAGGCATCTACAAAGTTCTCTTTGTATTCCACTAAGGGTATCTGTTTTTCGTTGGTATAGTCAACCAATTTCTTGTTTACGGCAGTTGTGGCCAGCACAATGCCGTCAGAGTAATCGATGGCAAGTTTACCCATCTCCTCGAAGTCGAAGTTGTCGTTGTAAGGTGCCAGCAGCTCAGCCTTTGCATCACGGAACTCTACACATTTCTTGAAGTTCTGTCCGAGGTCATTCTGTATAGTCTGGTCAAACAGCGATGTTACCACCTTTGTGTTGGCGAACGAGGGCTCTTCGTGATAGGCCGTCTTGACATATAGTGGCACGACGGCGGTCATCCAGCCTTGGCAGTGAATGATATCGGGCACCCAACGAAGTTTTTTCACTGTCTCAAGCACACCTCGGGCAAAGAAAATGGCGCGTTCGCCGTTGTCAGGATAGTCGTTGCCCATTTCGTCCTTTTCCATCCGGCGCTTCGAGAAGTAATCGTCGTTATCAATAAAGTAAACCTGTACACGCGCCTGCTGTATGGAGGCCACTTTAATGATGAGGGGGTGGTCGGTATCGTCGATAATCAGGTTCATGCCTGACAACCGTATTACTTCGTGAAGCTGCCCTCTGCGCTCGTTAATGGTTCCCCACTTTGGCATGAAAGTGCGAATTTCGTAACCTTTCTCCTGCATAGCCTGCGGAAGAGCCTTACCCATCAGTGACAATTCGGTTTCTGGAACGTAGGGAGTAATCTCCTGATTGATGAATAATATCTTTTTCTTTGCCATTATGATGATAATTTCTCCTTTGCAAAGGTACGGAAAAATATTCAGAAACAGGCTATTTCGCTTGGGTTTTTACGTTTTTTTGGGAAAAAACAAGGCTTTAAGCTCGATATATCCTCCGCAGAAGTGCATTTATCCAGCGTATGGAGATGCGGAACCAACGGTTGGTGCTGACTGGTTTGCCGCCAAAACGCAGAATGAATTCACGGTAGGGATTGCGCGAGAATGGAAGTCCGACGTCGAGGAAATAAATGTGTTGGTAGCCACGGGCATGAGCATCCTTGATGGCGTGCCACAGTGTCAGTTCGTCTGGATGCAACATCGCATATGACTTGCGTCGGAAGGCCATATACCAGAGGTAGGCGTTCTGCTGACTGTAGGCTGTTGCTGAACAACCAATGATATGGTCGTGATAGCGTGTGAGATAGAGCCGTCCGTGCCCTTCCTGCTTCATCTGCAAGAAGAATTTCTCGTCGGGGATGTATCGCTTGGGCTTCAGCCAGTGGTGGTGCTTTAGCAGCTTCATAAAAGCCTTGAAGTCAGAGTCCTCCTTAACCTCATCGGTTACTACACCTTTGGAGTAGGCGGTGTTGATGTGCTTTTGCAGCCGTTGTGAAATGCGCTCCTCCGGTGTGTGGCTGTGCAGAGAGTTGTGGATGCTCATCCAGTGGACGGGGAAGAACTGCCGCTTCTTCAGTTCGCGGTATGCAAACATCTTATGGCTAAGGTTACTGATTTCAATGTAGAGCACCCGATTGCTGAGTTTGCTTTTCAGTGCATCAAGCATAAAGCCGAAGAGCATACTGTCAGAATAACCTTCATGCTCGTAGCTGAAAACCCCTTCGCCCAACAGACGGCAGTGCATAAATAAATAAGGTGGGAACCAGGACGTTCGGTAGCGCACGACAGCCAGCAGGTGAGCCATTACCTTTCCTTCACCCGACTGAACCACCACCATATATGGCTTCTGGCGAGGTGTTTTCTTCGCTATCTCGAAGAGCTGCCGACTGTGGAAAAAGTTACCGTTGTCCAGTTGTGGCAGGTCTTTCTGGTCAGTAATAATATGGGTTAATGGTTCGTTCACGCGTCAATGGAAGTGTAACCATCTGTCAAAATTCCTGTAGCTGGCTCTTTGAGAGTTTTGTCATAGAGTTGGCAACAGTGTCACGACCCTCGTAGACAATACGCACCATAGCCATATCGCGGATGAAGTCGACGGCACCGACGTCAACTTTGCGGATTTTTACGCCGAGGCGCTGCTCAAGGTCGGCCTTCAATTCTTGACGGCGCTCAGGAACAATGAGTTCCATACGGTCGTACTGTATGAGCTTTGAAGGGAGGGTTTTCAAGTATATCTCGCAGACCCAGACGGCGACGAGGACAATGAGGTTGGTGATAACAAGTTCAATTAAGGGGACGCCTTCGGCGATGGCGTTGACTACGGCCAGTGCGATGATAATGAAGAGATAGGTCATCTCGCGCACGGGCATAGCGTCAGTACGGTAGCGCATGATGGAGAATATACCGAATAGTCCGATGCCAATACCCATTGAGGTCTTTCCCTTCATGTCTTCAAGTACGAAAATCATAAAGAAGACAATGAAGAAGATGGCTATAGATATGAGCAAGAAAGTGAAGCAGAAGTCGCGTCGCTTGCTCTTTTTGTAATATAGCCTGATAACGATGAACCAAGTGACGACAATGCTGATGAGCAGTCGTATGAGCATTGATACAAAACTCGGTGAAATGGTAAGGAAGTCTGTCATAATTGATTATAGTTTAGATGTTTAACATTTTCTTGATATAGTGAAGCTTTGGCTTTAGACGGTTGATGTGCAGCTGGTCGTTGGTAAGTGCCGACCCGATGACATATTTCGAAAACCCGTGGGGTTTGATGCGAAGTTCACGCAGCATATTCAGAATTGGCGAAGGTACGAGCCCGTCGCGCTTGAGCTCGATGATGACGGCATCGCCCATCTGCCAGTGATGATCGGTTGCCAAGTTGTGGAATTTGAGGTTGGTATCGATGGTGAGTCGCTCAGTCTTTCCTTTGTTTACAAGTGTAATGCGCTTGAATCGGTTCTCAAGTTGTCGGCTGAGCGTCTGCGGGTCGTAGTGCAGGTTGTCGCGAAGGAAGTCAGAGAATTGAGAATCGAGAATCGAGAACTCTGAATTGTCATCGGGGTTGAAGTCGTCGAGCGATACGCGCTTTTTCTTGGTGCGCCCCTTGTTGTTCTTTGTCTTTACCTCAAGGAAGTTCAGGTTTGAATCAACATATGAGCGCACGCGCAGCTTCTGACGGTTGGTGTGCCCAGTCTCGTGTACTGTGTACATGTTGCAGTCGGGAGTATCGAAGTAGACAGTGTAGTAGTCGGCCATTCTTTGTCCGTCTATGTCCTGTGCGTAGTATTCGTTCGCAGCCATCTGTAACAGCCTTTTTAGCATAGGCTTGGTGGTGACGAACTTCGTGTCGGTGCGGTTCATCAGGCGGATGCCACTCATTTCGTCGAGCGTGATGGGGTCGAACTGTCTAAGTATCTCTTCCATTGTTAAGTACCTTTTCTATTTATTTCAGTGCAAAGGTAATGCTTATTTGTCAAATACCAAAATAAATTCAGCAAAACTCGGAAATAGTTCAACAAACCGCTCTGTCGGCTACGGCTTCAGCCGTTCAATGTCTTTCTGCCACAGGTTGCTGGAGGCGTCGCTGGGCATCCGCCAGTCGCCTCGTGGGGAGAGACTGACGCTGCCCACTTTTGGACCGTCGGGCATGCATGAGCGCTTAAACTGCTGGCTGAAGAAACGGCGGCAGAACGTGAGGAGCCATTTACGAATGACCTCGTCGTCATATCTGCCGTTGAATGCCTTGCAGGCCATCATGAAGATTTTGGCAGGACGGAAGCCGTAGCGCAAGAAATAGTAGATGAAGAAGTCGTGTAATTCGTAGGGACCTACAAGGTCTTCAGTCTTCTGCTTAATCTGGCCGTTCTCGTCGCCGGGAATCAGTTCGGGCGAGATGGGTGTGTCAACGATATCAAGCAGCACCTCGGTTGCCATTTCACCAGCCAGGTAGGTGACGAGGTGTCGCACCAGTGTCTTTGGCACTCCTGCGTTCACGCCGTACATCGACATGTGGTCGCCGTTATAGGTTGCCCAGCCCAGTGCCAGCTCGGACAGGTCGCCGGTTCCGACAACTATGGCGTTCTCCTTGTTAGCCACGTCCATGAGTATCTGGGTTCGTTCGCGTGCCTGAGCGTTCTCGTAGGTCACGTCGTGCTGTCTGGGGTCGTGTCCTATGTCGTGAAAATGCTGGGTGACGGCTTTGGCGATACTGATCTCGCGAACACTGATGCCGAGTGCGTCCATCAGTTTCAGTGCGTTGTTATAAGTACGGTCAGTCGTGCCGAAGCCAGGCATCGTAATGCCGATGATTCCCTTGCGGTCGAGTCCCAGCCGGTCGAAAGCTTTGACCGTAACAAGAAGGGCCAGCGTGGAATCGAGACCTCCGCTGATGCCGATGACAGCATTACGGGCATTGATGTGGTTCAGCCGTTTGGCGAGTCCGGCCACCTGTATGTTAAGTATCTCTTCGCACGATTCCTGCATTTTGTCGTTGGCAGGAATAAAGGGATGCGGGTCAATCGGTCTGATGAGTTCGAAGTCGCGCGGAATTATTGGCTTGCAAGCTATTGTAGTTGGCAGACAGCGGACTTGTGACTGTGCAGTAATGAATGTTGAGTTGGTGCGGCGCTCCGTACGCAGCAATTCTACGTCAATCTGTGAAATCTTGATTTGCGGCTGCAGCGAGAAGCGTTCCCCCTCGCAGAGCAGCTTGCCATTTTCGAAAACCATAGCGTTCCCGCCGTAGACGACATCCTGTGTGGACTCGCCGAAACCACTGCTTGCGTAGACATAGCCGCACATTGTACGGGCACTCTGCTGGCTTAGCAGCTGGCGCAGGTATTGATGCTTGCCGACGAGTTCGTCAGAGGCCGAGAGATTGAAGATGACGTCGGCACCGGCGAGTGAGAGCCGGTTGGAAGGTGGAGTGGGGGCCCAGACGTCCTCACAGATCTCTACGCCAAAGCGGGCGCCATCGCAAGTATTGAAGATGGTGGGGCCTGGCGCGACGCGAACCGGACTTCCAGCCAGGTAGATGTCCTGCGCAGTAAGGTCCTGCGCTGAGGCAAACCAACGTTTCTCGTAGAACTCACCATAGTTTGGCAGGTAGGTTTTGGGGACGACCCCCAGCAGTGTGCCTCCCTGGATAACGGCAGCGCAGTTGTAGAGTAAGGCTCCAATTTGTACTGGCAGACCCACGATGCTGATGATGTCCAGCTTGCGTGTGAAGTCGAGCAACACGAGCAGTCCCTCTTCTGCTTTATCGACGAGCAACTGCTCCTTGAACAGATCTTGGCAGGAATAGCCTGTCAGCGACAGTTCGGGGAAGACGATGACTTCTACGCCCTGCCCCTCGGCTTGCGCAATAAGGTTTTCAAGTTGTTGTACGTTGTATTCTACGTCGGCCACCTTGACAACGGGTACGGCGGCTGCCACTTTCAGGAATCCGTATTTCATAGTTTTATAAATTGGCGATCGTTCTCGATAATGGTATAGATAAGGGCTGGCTGTTCAAAGTATTGGTTCTCGGCAAACGTGTGGAGTTTGTAGAACTTCACGGGGTCGATGTTGATTAGTGCATCGACAGCCGGCTTGCGTAGGAAGTACTTGTCGCGCTTGTAGGCCAGGAGTTGTATACAGGAGTGTTCAAGACTGTTGAGCTGATCGCGCCCGAATTCCTCGATGAACACCTTCGTGTTGGGTTCTGCCTCTCCGGAGGAGCGTACCTGCCAGCTGTTTCCCTCGGCTGTCATGTAGACAAAGTGCAGGTAGTAATTGCAGTCGTTGACGAGAAAGGACTCGAAGCGAGTATCGCTAAGCTCCTTGATGTCAATAGGGACAAAAGCCAGGTAGGCCGACAGCTTGTCGCCTCCTCGCCGCTCTTCCACAGGGGGCTTAAAGGTTACGGGGGCGTCGGCAGGCTCCGTCTCCGGCTCCTCGTCGGATGTGTGCCCCTCGACCTTTTTACCCCGTGACTTCACTTCTACGACATGCCGCGTGTCGTAGTCCTCGGCGCCGATGACGACAACGTCGGTAGTGCGCATAGGAATTTGGAAACCGTCCTCGTCTTCGACGAGAACGATTTCCTTACCTTGGAAGCCGGCAACCTTGCCGCCTCCCACTTCGCTTACGAATCTTACTTTATCTCCTATTTTCATTCTTTTTTCTTGTTTTACATGTCGTCGTAGGTGTCGAGATAGGTGACGTGGGTGACGAGGTACTCGTCGACGCCGTGCTTGCCGTCGGCACCGCCGATGCCCGACTTCTTCATGCCGGCGTGGAAGCCCTGGATAGCCTCGAAGTGCTCGCGGTTGATGTAGGTCTCGCCGAACTCCAGTTCGCGGCAGGCCTTGACGGCGATGTTCAGGTCCTTGGTGAAGATGCTCGAAGCCAGGCCGTACTCGCAGTCGTTGGCCATCTTGATAGCCTCGTCGATGTCGGCAAACTCAATCAGCGGGATGACCGGGCCGAACGTCTCCTCGTGGATGATGTCCATATCCTGACGGCAGTCGTCGAGCACGGTAGCGGCGTAGAAGTAGCCCTTCTCGCCTACGCGATGACCGCCGCAGAGCAGCTTGGCGCCCTGCTTGATGGCACGCTCCACCTTCTCGGTGACGCTCTCCAGAGCACGCTGCTCGACCAGCGGACCCATATCGACGCTCTCGTCCTGGCAGGGGTCGCCCACCTTCACGGCCTTCATCTTGTCGACCAGAATCTTGGTGAACTCGGCCTTCACCTCTTTCTGTACGTACACGCGTTCGGCGTTGTTGCAGATCTGGCCGTTGTTGCCGATGCGCGAGTCGACAATCCATTGTGCGGCGCGCTCCAGGTCGGCGTCCTTCATGACGATGGCGGGAGCCTTGCCGCCCAGCTCGAGGCTGACCTTCGTGATGTTCTTCGAGGCGGCAGCCATGATGCTCTCGCCGGCGGCGACGGAACCCGTGACCGATACGATGTCAATCTTCGGGCTGCCGGCCATCTCGTTGCCGATGACCGAGCCCTTGCCCGTGACGATGTTGATGACGCCGGCAGGCAGTCCGGCCTCGGCTACGACCTTGGCAAACTTGGTGCAGTTCTCGGGCGTCAGCTGCGAGGGCTTGATGACGATGGTGCAGCCTGATATGAGTGCTGCGCCGGCCTTGCGGGCAATGAGGAAGAAGGGGAAGTTCCAAGGCAGGATGCCGGCCACGACGCCGATGGGCTTCTTGGTCAGCAGGATGGTCTCGTTGGGACGGTCGCTGGGGATAATCTCGCCCTCGATGTGGCGGGCGAAGGTGGCCATATATTCGAAGTAGGCAATGGTAGCGCCGACCTCGATTGATGCCCATGAGCGCGTCTTACCTTGCTCACGCATAATGATTTCCGTAAATTCGTTCTCGCGCTTCTTGATGCCCTCGGCAAACTTCAGCAGATACTGTGCACGCTCGATGGCGGGCGTCTTGGCCCAGGCCTTTTGGGCGGCGCGTGCGGCGTCGAGAGCGCGGTTCACGTCGGCGATGGTTCCTTCGGGCTGGCGCGAAATCACTTCCTCGGTCGAGGGGTTCAGAACGTTAATCCACTGGCCGTTCGAGCTCTCGCAGAACTGACCGTTGATGTACATTTGTAAGTCTTTCATACGTGTTGTTGTTTTAGGGGTTATTAAGTACTTTGTCACGGTTTGTGAGCAAAGGTACGCAAAAAAAACGAGACTGCAAGCATCAGCCTCGTTTTTTAGGATATTTTTATTTTTTGAGGAGATGTGGAGTAAGGAGATGTGGAAGTAAAGTAGGATATTACTATCCTTTCGACGTCATGATGTCGAGCACCAGTGCGTCGGTCGAGCCCATGCCGTCGGCTCCGATGCTGGTCAGGTTGTGGATGGTCTTGTCGACGCAGTCGTCGACGATGCCCTCTTCCGACGTGACGCACTTGCCCTCCATTGCGAGCAGCGACGAGAGCAGGGCCGTCGACACGCCGCTCGTAATCTTGAGCGAGCACGAGGGCTTGGCGCCGTCGCAGATCATGCCCGTCAGGTTGGCCACCATATTCTTCACCGAGCGGCAGATGCGCTCGTAGTCGCCGCCCATGAGGTAGGTGATGCCGCAGCTGGAGCCTATCGAGGCCACGACGCAGCCGCAGAGGGCCGACAGCTTGCCGAGCGACTGCTTGATATAGATCGAGGTGAGGTGGCTCAGGGTGAGCGCGCGCAGCAGCTCCTCCTCGGTGTTCTCGTTCTCCTTGGCATAGACGCAGACGGGGTTGGTGGCGCAGATGCCCTGATTGCCGCTGCCCGAGTTCGACATGACGGGAATCATGGCACCGCCCATGCGGGCGTCGCAGGCCGAGGCCGTGCGCGAGATGATGTGGGCGAAGATGGTGTTGCCGAAGATGCCCTTCGACAGAGGCCGGTCTATGGTCTTTCCCAGGTTGTGGCCGTAGTTGCCCTTCAGGGCTTCGCGTGCGGCGTCCATGTTGAGCCGGCGCGCCTCCTCGATGAAGCGTATCTCGTCGAGCGGTGCGGTCGAGGCGAAGTCGTAGACCATCTGCATGTTCAGGGCTATCTCGCCGTCGTCGTCGTCGCCCTGGGCCGATGAGCGGCCGTAGCTGGCGTCGCCTGCCACGAAGTGGGTGTGGCTGCCGGCTATGATGGCCGTCTTGCTCTGCCCGCCGGCGGTGCAGGTCACCTCGATGTAGAGCTTGTCGCAGTTGCCCTGTTTCAGGCTGATGTCAATGCGCTTCTCGTCGACGAACCGCTTGCCCTCCTCCAGTGCCTCGGGCGTCAGGTCCTTCAGCACCTCGAGCTGGTATTCGCTGCGCCCGATGAGGGCTCCGAGGGCAATGGCTATGGGCAGTCCTATCATGCCCGTGCCCGGTATGCCTACGCCCATGGCGTTCTTCAGTATGTTGGCACTCAGCAGGGCCTCAATGCGCTCGGGGCGGCAGCCCAGCTGCTCGGTGGCCTTGGCCGTACAGAGTGCGACGGCCATAGGCTCGGTACAGCCGATGGCGGGCACCACTTCCTGGTGCATCAGCGCAATGATGCGCTCGCGTGTAGTCTTGTCAATCATCTGTCAAGGAATTTTATGAATGCGTTGATGTCCTCGTCGTAGGCGCGGCTGCCGCTCAGGGGCTTGCCGGTCGAGGGGTCGAGTATGACGTAGAAGGGTTGGGCGTTGGCGCCGAACTTATGGCTCTGCAGGTAGCTCCACTTCGCACCGACGGTGCGCAGCGTGCGGGTGTTGCCCTCGGCATCCTTGACCTCCATGGGCTCGGGTAGGGGCGTCTTGTCGTCGACGTAGAGCGAGACGAGCACATAGTCGTTGCGCAGGCGGTCAGCCACGCGGGGGTCGGTCCATACGGCGGCCTCCATCTTGCGGCAGTTGACGCAGCCGAAGCCGGTGAAGTCGATGAAGACGGGCTTGCCCTCGGCGCGGGCGGCGGCCATGCCCTGCTCGTAGTCGGTGAAGCGGGCCTCCACCACCTTGGTGTTCAGGTTGAAGTCCTGCGTGTTCATCGGCGGTGCAAAGGCGCTGACGGCCTTGCAGGGGGCGCCCCAGAGGCCGGGCACCATGTAGACGGCGAAGGCCAGCGAGCAGAGTCCGCCCATGATGCAGAGCACGGGCATGGGCTTGTTGAGGTCGCCGCCGACCTCGTCCTCCTGGAACTTCAGCCAGCCGCAGAGGTAGGCACCGAGCAGGCCGAAGATGACGATCCAGAGCGAGAGGAACACCTCGCGGTCGAGCAGATGCCAGTTGTTGGTCAGGTCGGCCACCGAGAGGAACTTCAGCGCGAAGGCCAGCTCGACGAAGCCCAGCGTCACCTTCAGCGTAGTCATCCACGAGCCCGACTTCGGGGCCTGCTTCAGCCACGAGGGGAACAGGGCGAAGAGCGTGAAGGGCAGGGCCAGGGCCAGGGCGAAGCCGAGCATGCCGACGGCCGGTGCCACCCAGTTGCCGCTGGTCGTGGTCTCGACGAGCAGCAGTCCGATGATGGGCGCCGTGCACGAGAACGAGACGAGCACCAGCGTGAAGGCCATGAGGAAAATCGAGAGCAGACCGCTCGTCGCCGAGGCCTTCGAGTCGACGGCGTTGGCCCACGAATCGGGCAGCTTGATTTCGAACCAGCCGAAGAACGACAGCGCGAAGACCACCAGCAGCAGGAACAGCAGGATGTTGAACACGGCGTTGGTCGACATCGCGTTCAGCGTGTCGCTTCCGAAGAGGGCGGTCACCAGCAGTCCCAGTCCCAGATAGATGACGATGATGCTGAGGCCGTAGGTGATGGCGTCCTTGATGCCCTTGCGCTTATCCGTCTTCGCCCGCTTCAGGAAGAACGAGACGGTCATCGGGATGATGGGCCAGATGCAGGGCATGCAGACGGCCAGTAGGCCGCCCACGAAACCCATCAGCAGGATATATAATAAGGAGTGGTCGGTCAGCGGCTTACTGCTCGAAAAGGCCTGGAGCTCGCTGATGACGGGCTGCCAGAGAGAGGCCTCCCCAGTCGAGGCCTCCCCAAGCCCCTCCGAAGGAGGGGATGTCTGATTTCCTAAAGCGGCGGTTGTATCGGGAACATTAGGTAACTGAACATCCCCTCCTTCGGAGGGGCTTAGGGAGGCTTCCGGTGAGGCCTTCGGTAATTGAACATCCCCTCCTTCGGAGGGGCTTGGGGAGGCCTTTTTCTCTTTAAACTCCACCTGCGTCGGCGGCAGACAGCTCTGGTCGTTGCAGGCGCCGAACTCCAGGTAGCAGTCGATGTAGTACTGCGGCTTGGTGAACTTCACCTTCTGCACGAACGTGGCCGACTGCTCGAAGAACTTCAGTTCCATGCCGAACATCTCGTCGAACTTCTTGATTTCCTTGCCCCGCGGCGTCAGCTTGCCCACCTTCTCCACGCCGTCCATCTTCACGGCGTTGAACGTGGCCTCGATGGGGCCGTCCTGTCCCAGGTCAGTACTGTAGACGTGCCACCCCGGGTCGATGGTGGCCGTAAACACAATCTCGCCCACGTCGGAGCCCTCTTTCGTCTTCAGTTCCGACTTGAAGTGAACGGGGTCGACCATCTGCGCCTGCGTGACGACGGCGGTCAGCAGCAGCATGATAAAAGTCAGTCTTTTCATATCGTTATCGTTTTTCGTTTTTTATTCTAATACGCGATTGGTGGCTGCAAAGGTACACAAAAAAATCAGGATTTCAGAATCTTTAAGTCTTTTTTACGTTAACGGCGGCGAATATCTGAAAAAACCTGCCCGTTCCCCTCCGGAGGGAGGATGGAAGGGGCTTGCCGTGCTTGTCGGCCTTGTCGCTCTGCATGATCTCCACGTAGTCGTTCAGCTGGAAGGTGACCAGCTCCAGCAGCGCCTTCTTCGTCAGCCAGCACTGCAAGGGGCATGACGCCAGCAGCATAGGCATCTGCTACATCGGAAGCCTACCCTATAGTCGGAGTAGGCTTTTGCAGTACGATGAATGCCTTGATTTCTGACTTTTCGGTACATTTTACTCACTTTTTTATCTCGATAGGCTTATTATCTCAAAAAATTTGGCTAAATTTGCAGCCAACTTTTCGGAAACGATACAGGCATGAATAATAACAATACTGACCCCACCCCCGGCCCCTCCCCAACAAGGGTGGGGAGTACCGCAGAAAGCCCGCAGCCTCTCTCCCCTCCCATGTAGGGGAGGGGTTGGGGGTGGGGTCACTAACCTTAGTTATATAGAAGCTATGACAGATTTCAAAGACTTGGCGCAAATGCGCCGTTCGCACCGTAAATTCACGGAGCAGGAGATAGACGCAGAAGACGTCCGGCTGATTCTCCGTGCCGCCTTGATGTCGCCCACCTCGAAAGGTCAGCGCGCTTGGCAGTTCGTCGTCGTTGACAACAAAACCGACATCGAGAAGCTGGCCGACGCAAAAGATCTTGGTTCGCAGTTCCTGAAAGGAGCACCGCTGGCCATTGTGGTGCTTGGCGACCCCGTACAAAACGACTGCTGGGTGGAGGATGGCTCGATAGCCGCCATCTCGATGCAGTATCAGGCCGAGGATCTCGGACTAGGCAGCTGCTGGATTCAGATGCGCGGGCGCGGCCTGTCAGACGGCACGACGGCCGACACCGTCATACGTGGCATTCTCGACATTCCTGAGAATCTCTGCGTGCTCTGCGTGCTGGCCGTAGGCCATAAGGCTGACGAGCGCAAGCCGCAGAATGAGGACAAACTGAAGTGGGAGAACGTTCATATAGCCAAGTTCAGGAATGATTGACTACGACTTACAACAGATCAAGGCCATCGTCTTCGACGTCGACGGCGTGCTGTCGGCAGAGACCATCACGCTCTCGTCAGAAGGTGAGCCCCTGCGGACGGTAAACATCAAGGACGGCTATGCCATTCAGTTAGCCGTCAAGATGGGCCTCCGCATCGTCATCATGACAGGCGCTACCACCGAGTCAGTCCGTCTGCGCTATGAGCGTCTGGGCGTCAGCGACATTTATATGGCGTGCGCTGTAAAAATCAAGGTGTACGACGAATTTCTGGCCAAGTACAGCCTCACCGACCGTGAGGTCATGTATATGGGCGACGACGTGCCCGACCTCGAGATCCTGCGCAGGGTAGGGTGCCCCGTCTGTCCTCAGGATGCCTGTCCTGACGTAAAGGAGGCCTGCTTGTATGTCAGTCCCTGTCGTGGTGGCTACGGGTGTGGTCGCGATGTGATTGAGCAGACGCTTCGTGCCCAGGGGAAATGGTTAAGCAGTGAAAAGGCATTCGGATGGTAAGCGACTATAGAATCATACTGGCCAGCAACTCGCCCCGCCGCCGCGAACTGCTGGCCGGACTGGGTCTCGACTTCGAGGTGCGCGTGCTGCCTGGTATCGACGAGAGCTATCCCGCTTCGCTGCCAGTAGCGCAAACGGCAGAGTTTATAGCTGAGAAGAAGGCGGCAGCCTATCAGCAGACGATGGCTGCCAACGAACTGATTATTACTGCCGACACGGTGGTCATCGTCGACGGCGAAGTGCTGGGAAAGCCCGCCGACGCTGCCGAAGCCCGCACTATGTTGCAGAAACTCAGCGGCAAGACGCACCAGGTGATAACGGGCGTGTGCCTGACAACGCGGCGGCAGACCGTTCACTTCGCTGTTGAGACCGATGTGACGTTCAAGCAGCTGACTGACGACGAGATAGGCTATTACATAACGCGATATAAGCCCTTCGACAAAGCCGGGGCTTACGGAATCCAGGAATGGATTGGCTATATAGGCTGTACGGGCCTGCGTGGCAGTTACTATAATGTAATGGGCTTGCCCGTACAGCGTATTTATACTGAGTTGCAGGCGTTTTAATCGTCGGCGTAGTCCTCAAGGCTGTCGGCGGTGATTTCCTCGTCTTCGCCGCTCAAGTCCATCATCGTCGAGTAGTTGTCCTCCGTGATTTCATCATCGTCGGGGTCTTCAATCTCAACGTCGTCCTCGTCGGGCTTGTTGTAGTTGTCCTCAATCTCGACGTCAGCATCCTCGTCCTCGTTCTCATCGTCGTCGAACGACTGGAACTTCATCCGCGGCTTCTCGGCTTCAGGCTTCAACTTGGCAAAGATGGCTTCCACCCATGAGCCCTTCTCAACCTCGAGCACGTCGTAGCCGTCGGCAATCTTCTTCTCGTACATGCCGCCTTTCTTGTGCAGGCGGTCCTTGGGCAGCGTGGTGGTCGAGATGTCGAAACCGCTCTCGATGATGTCTTTGATGCTCTGTGAAAGCGAGTCCCAGCCGCCGCCAAAGTTGCGGTCGAGCACCTCGACCAGCTTGGCAGCCGAGATGTGGCGGATGTTCTCATAGGTGAGGTCGGTCACCCTGACGATAGGTCGCTTCTTCAGCGCCCACGTCACCTTGCTGCTCTCCGTCAGCTTCACCTGTCCCACTTTGTAGCCCTGCTTTTCATACTTTGCCTTTATGGCCTTCGAGTCGTCCTTGAGCTCCTCTATCATAAAGGCGCTGCGCAGAATGTCGCGGTAGTGGCGCGTGTTCTCGCGCACTTCAGCATCCTTCTCTGCACCTTCCCACAGGCGGAACACGTCGTTCTCCTGAATGTCCCACACTGTGCTCTTTGTCAACGTTTTGAGCGTCAGGGCATTATTTGCTTCTTTTTCCTTTGCCATATCTTCTGTATTTTGATTTCGTCTGCAAAAATAATCAGATAATTTGTGTTTTACAAGTTTTTCGGCTATTATTTTCTGTTTCTTGCTAAAAAAGTAGCCCGACCGCTGTTTTTTCCCCCTGCCGGCCCGTCGGCGTCGCGGCGGCCTCACTTCAGCTCCAGCTCCTGCTGCAGACGGATGATTTCGTCGCGATACTGGGCGGCCTGCAGGAAGTCGAGCTTCTTGGCAGCCTCCTTCATTAGGCGGGTGGTCTCGGCGATGCTCTTCTCCAGCTGCTGGCGCGTCATGCGCTCGACGATGGGGTCGGCGGCAACGGCTAAGCCGGGGCCGGCAGTAAAGGTGGCGCGCTGCAACTCGCGCACGTCGGGCGGCAGTTCCTCGCGGCGCAGGGCACTCTGCGTGATGCTCTTCACAATCTGCGTCGGCGTGATGCCGTGAGCCGCGTTGTAGGCCAGCTGCTTGGTCCGGCGGCGGTTGGTCTCGTCGATGGTGAGCTGCATCGACTGGGTGATGGTGTCGGCATACATGATGACGCGGCCGTTGACGTTTCGGGCGGCGCGGCCTGCGGTCTGCGTCAGCGAGCGGTGGGAGCGGAGGAATCCTTCCTTGTCGGCATCGAGAATGGCCACGAGCGACACTTCGGGCAGGTCGAGGCCCTCGCGCAGCAGATTGACGCCTACGAGGACGTCGTAGGTGCCGCGTCGCAGGTCGTCGAGTATCTTGACGCGGTCGAGTGTTGATACGTCGGAGTGGATGTAAGCCGTCTGCACACCGTGACCTAAGAGATACTCCGTCAGCTCCTCGGCCATGCGCTTGGTGAGCGTCGTGACAAGTACGCGCTCGTGGCGCTCGCTGCGCTGCTGAATCTCCTCCATCAAGTCGTCAATCTGGTTCTCGGTCGGGCGAACGTCAATCTCGGGGTCGAGCAGACCGGTGGGCCGGATGACCTGCTCGACGACCACGCCCTCGGCCTCTTGCAGTTCGAAGTCGGCGGGAGTGGCCGAGACGTAGATGACCTGGTGGACCATCTGCTGGAACTCGTCGAACGTCAGGGGGCGGTTGTCGAAGGCGGCAGGCAGCCGGAAACCGTACTCTACGAGGTTGCGCTTGCGCGAGCGGTCGCCGCCGTACATAGCACTTATTTGGGGCACCGAGACGTGGCTCTCGTCGACAATGAGAAGGAAGTCGTCGGGAAAGAAGTCGAGCAGACAATAGGGCCGCTCGCCAGCCTGACGGCCGTCGAAGTAGCGCGAGTAGTTCTCGATGCCCGAGCAGTGCCCCAGCTCCTTTATCATCTCCATGTCGTACTCTACGCGCTCTTTAATGCGCTGAGCCTTAATGGGGTCTCCAATCTCGTTAAAGTAATCCACCTGGGCCGTCAGGTCGTCTTGAATCTGGCGGATGGCGATGTTTGTCTGCTCCTGCGACGTCGTGAAGAGGTTAGCCGGATAGAGCTTGTACTCGTCGAACGAGGCCATCGGCGTGAAGGTCACGGCGTCGAGCTCCTGCAGCTGGTCAATCTCATCGTCCCAGAAGGTGACGCGCAGCACCACTTCGCTGTAGGCCATGGCGATGTCGACGGTGTCGCCGCGCACGCGGAAGTTGCCGCGCTGCAGGTCGATGTCGTTGCGTACGTAGAGGGCCCCCACCAGCCGGCGCAGCAGCGCATTGCGGTCAATCCGCTGCCCGCAGTGCAGCTCGATGACATTCTCCTGAAGAGCCACGGGGCTGCCCATGCCGTAGATACAGCTGACGCTGGAGACGACGATAACGTCCTTGCGGCCTGACAGCAGGCTCGAAACGGCCGACAGGCGCAGACGGTCAATCTCGTCGTTGATGGCGAGGTCCTTTTCTATATAGGTGTCGGTTGCGGGCAGATAGGCTTCGGGCTGGTAGTAGTCGTAGTAGCTGACGTAATACTCGACGGCATTGTCGGGGAAGAATCCGCGCATCTCCTCGTAGAGCTGTGCCGCCAGCGTCTTGTTGTGGCTCAGTATGAGCGTGGGCTTGTCGGCATTGGCAATGACATTAGCAACCGTGAAGGTCTTTCCCGAGCCGGTGACGCCGAGCAGAACCTGCGAGCGGTCGCCTCGGCGCAAACCCTCGGTCAACTGACTGATAGCCTCGGGCTGGTCGCCCGTCGGCTGATATTGCGATGTAAGTTTAAAAGCTGCCATACGGGGTGCAAAGATACACTAAAAATGACACAATCGCGCACGACAAGTGCAAAAAATCTTCAATTTGCGACTGAAAAGCTGCAATTTTCCCTAATTCCCTTTGAGGTTCGGAAGAAAAACTGTAATTTTGCACCTTAAATGAAAAGAAATATTCTAATTTTAGCCTGCGCGGCGCTCCTGATGGCGGGTTGTGCGGGTGAGTTCAGCAGGGTATATAAGTCGAACGACCCCGACTTCCGCTACGAGTATGCCAAGCAGTGTTATGCCGAGGGCCGCTACATGCAGGCCGTCAATCTGCTGCAGGAGCTTGTCACGGCACTGAAAGGCGGCGACAATGCTCAGGAGAGCCTTTTTATGCTTGGTATGTCGCAGTATATGAGCCGCGACTACGAGAGTGCTTCGCAGACGTTCAAGAAGTACGGCACGTCGTACCCTAAGGGCATCTATGCCGAGAAGGCGTATTTCTACGTCGGCGAGTCGCTCTACGAGAGTGCTCCCGAGCCGCGTCTCGACCAGACGCCCACCATCGGCGCCATTAACGCCTACCAGCAGTTCCTCGACCTCTATCCCGAATCAGAGTTGCGCACTGAGGCTCAGAACAAGCTCTACGAGCTTCAGGACAAGCTGATCATGAAGGAGTACCTGTCGGCCAAGCTATACTATAATCTTGGCGGCTACTTCGGCAACATCAATTCGAACGAGGAGAGCAACTACACGTCGTGTATTATCACGGCTCAGAACGCTCTGAAGCGCTATCCCTTCACCGACATGCGCGAGGACTTCTCGCTGCTCATTATGAAGAGCAAGTTCCAGCTGGCCGAGAACAGCTCCGACGAGAAGCGGCTGGAGCGCTACCGCGATGCCGAGGACGAGTGCTACGGATTCCTGAACGAATTTCCTGAGTCAAAGAGTAAAGGCACCGCCGAACGCTACATTGCCAAATGTAAAAAGATAACCAAGGATTAGTAAAAATCGAAAATAGAAAATATCGTAAATCGTAAATAACAAGATGGATTACAAGAAATCAAAAGCCCCGGTAAACACCGTTACCCGCAACGTCATGGACCTGTGCAAGGACACAGGCAACATCTACGAGAGTGTGGCCATCATCGCCAAGCGCGCCAACCAGATCTCGTTGCAGATTAAGGACGACCTCAGCAAGAAGTTGGCCGAGTTTGCAAGCTATAACGACTCGCTGGAGGAGGTCTTCGAGAACCGCGAACAGATTGAGATTTCGCGCTACTACGAGAAGCTGCCCAAGCCCACGTTGCTGGCCACCCAGGAGTTTGTCGACAACCAGGTGTACTGGCGCGACCCGCTGAAGGATCAGCAGCAGAAGGAGAAGGAGATAGAAACGGCTGAGGCATAACGCACAGTGATATGATACAACGTAAACAGACTCTGTTCCTGCTGCTGGCCGCCATTCTGGTGGTAGTGTGCTTCTTCGTGCGCCTGTTCCAGTGGGTCGACCTGCTGCTGGCTGCGTCGGCAGTACTGTCGGTCTACACCATCTTCCAGTACAACCGGCGAATCTTTCAGGCCCGCCTCTGCCTGGGCGGCTTGTTCGTCCTACTGGCGTGGTACATCGGCGTAGCCGTGCTCGAGGGCGAGGCCAGCCTCGTGGAGTCGCTGCCTATGGTAGCCGTCATCCTGATATTCCTGGCCCGCAAGGGCATTCTCGACGACGAGAAGCTCGTCCGAGCCGCCGACAGAATAAGATAACCCTCAAACGCAATACTTATGAAAAGAATCCTCATGTCCTTCATTGCCCTGGCGATGACGGCAGTTAGTGTATTGGCTGGGCAGAAGCTCAGCCTGAGCGACGTCGTGGGCGGCACGTTCCGCAGCGAGTCGATGACGGCCGTGACGCCACTGGCCGACGGTGAGACTTACGCCCAGATCAGCGACGACGGCAAGCGCATCGTCAGCTATTCGTTCCGCACGGGCAAGCAGGCGGCTGTGCTCTTCGACGCCGAGACAGCCCGCGGGCCGAAGGTCGGTTGCATCGACGGCTACATCATGAGTCCCGACGGCAGGCGCATTCTCATCCAGACGCAGACGAAGCCCATCTACCGCCGCTCGTTCACCGCCACCTATTATATATATATGATCCAGAACAACAAGCTGGAGCCGCTGAGCGACGGCGGTCCGCAGCAGACGCCCGTCTTCTCGCCCGACGGCAATGTCATCGCCTTCGTGCGCGACAACAACATCCATCTGGTCAAGCTGCTCTACGACAATGCCGAGAGTCAGATTACCAAGGACGGCCGGTTCAACGAGGTTATCAACGGCATTCCCGACTGGGTCTATGAGGAGGAGTTCAGCTATAACTCGGCGCTCGTCTTCTCGGCCAACTCCGAGCAGGTGGTGTGGGTGCGCTTCGACGAGAGTCAGGTCAGGCAGTACTCCATGCAGCTCTTTAAGGGCATGGCTCCCGCCCGCCAGGAGTATGCCGACTATCCCGGATTCTACACCTACAAGTATCCCGTGGCTGGCGAGCAGAACTCTAAGGTCTGCGTCATGTCGTACGACATCAAGAGCCACCAGACGCGCCGCTTGGACCTGCCGCTCGACCAGGACGGCTATATCCCCCGCATCAAGGCTACCAGCGACCCCACGAAGGTGGCCGTGTTCACCATGAACCGCCATCAGGACTGCCTGCGCATCTATATGTGCAACCCGCTCTCGACGCTCTGCCAGCTCGTGGTCGAGGACAAGGTCGACAAGTACATCAAGGAGGACGTGCTGGCTCAGACGCTGATTACCGACAAGCACATTGTCATGAGCAGCGAGCGCGACGGCTATAACCACATCTATGTCTACAACCTCAACGGCCAGCTGATGCGCTCGGTGGGCGACATGGAGAAGCCCGGTCAGCGGCTCGGCGGGCAGGCACATACCATTGTTACCGACGTCTACGGCTACGACGAGCAGACGGGCGACGTCTACTTTGCCGCCCTCAACGAAGGCCCCACCGACCAGAAAGTGTACGTGGCCCACAGCAACGGCAAGACCGACTGCCTGACACCGAAGCAGGGCTGGAACTCGGCCATCTTCTCGAAGGGCTTCAAGTACTTCGTCCACACATGGTCCGACATCAACAATCCAGCCGTTTACTCGCTCTGCAGCAATCAGGGCAAGACGCTCACCACGCTCATCGACAACAAGGCACTGGCCGACAAATACGCCTCTTACGACATGGGCACGAAGGAGTTCTTCGTATTCACCACGCCCGAGACCAAGCTCATGGGCTGGATGGTGAAGCCCAAAGACTTTAACCCGCAGCAGAAGTACCCCGTCATCATGTATCAGTATGGCGGTCCCGGTGCCCAGCAGGTACAGAACAAGTGGGGCATCGGCATGAGCGGCAACGGTGCCGTCATGGAGCAGCTCATGGCCCAGCAGGGCTATATCGTGGTCTGTGTCGACAATCGCGGCACGGGCGGACGTGGTGCTGAGTTCGAGAAGTGTACCTACCTGCGGCTCGGCGAGCTCGAGGCGCGCGACCAGGTGGAGACCGCTCTGTGGCTCGGTCAGCAGCCGTATGTCGACAAGGACCGCATCGCCATCTGGGGCTGGTCGTATGGTGGCTGGAACACGCTGATGTCGATGTCGGAGGGCCGTCCCGTCTTCCGCTGCGGCATCGCCATTGCACCGCCCACGTGCTGGCGCTACTACGACACCGTCTATACCGAGCGCTACATGCGCACACCCAACGAGAACAAGCAGGGCTACGACGAGGTGAACCCCATTGCCCGTGCCTCGAAGCTCAGCGGCGCGCTGCTGCTCTGTCACGGACTGGCCGACGACAACGTCCACTACCGCAACACAGCCGAGTATGTAGAGGCGCTCGTGCAGGCCGACAAGGACTTCCGCCAGCTCGTCTACACCAACCGCAACCACAGCATCTACGGCGGCAACACGCGCAACCACCTGTTCCGCCAGTGCCTGAACTTCTTTAACACCGAACTGAAATGAACAGACTGCTCCTCTCACTTTTCACTTTTCACTTCTCACTTCTCACTTCTACAGCCCAGTCGCTGACCGTTGAAGTGAAGAACCCCACCGCCGACTTCCGCCACGAGGTGGTGGCCGTAACCGACGTAGCCGACGTGAAGGGCAGGGTAGGCGAAATCTTCCGCGTGCTCGAAGGAGCCGCCCTCGACGTGCCCTATCAGCTCACCCACGACGGCCAGCTGCTCATCGAGGCTGCAGTCCGTCCGCATGGTACGGCGCGTTTCGTCATCGTGCCCGGACAGCCGCCGAAGTTCCCGACCGTCTGTCACGGTGCCCTCCATCCCGAGCGCAAGGACGACTTCGCCTGGGAGAACGACCGAGGCGCCTATCGCGTCTATGGCCCTGCCCTGGGCCGCACCGGCGAGCGCTCCTACGGTATCGACGTGTGGACGAAGAACACGCCTGAGCTCGTTGTCGACGACCGCTACTATATCGAGGACGTGGTGATGATGCCGCGCGTCGACTCCCTGCGGCGCGTCAACCGTCAGCGCGGCGACTCGCTCTACCGCATCAACAGCTACCACCACGACCACGGGCGCGGACTCGACCCTTATAAGGTGGGTGCAACCTTAGGCTGCGGCGCTCCGGCATTGATGGTCGGCGACAGCATCGTGATGCCCTACGTCTTCAACCGCTATGAGATACTCGACGACGGTCCGCTGCGCTTCACCGTCCATCTGGTGCAGAACAAGACGCAGGTCGACGGCTGCGACATCGAGGAGCACCGCATCATTCAGCTCGACAAGCAGTCGAACTTCAACCGCATGACCGTCTGGTATGAGGGGCTCGACCATGCCGTCAGCTTCTGTTCGGGTGTCGTCATTCAGCGCGAAGCTCCTGAGCCCGTCGTCCTCGGCTCCAACTACGTCTACTACACCGACCCCACCGACCAGCCCCGCGTCCATCAGGCGCCGCTCTATGTTGCCGCCCTCTTCCCCAACGGCACCGTCGAGACCCGCCGCCATCGCGGTCATGCCCTCGGCATACTCCGCGACTATCGTGGCGACCGCTACACCTACTATTTCGGCTCAGCCTGGTCGAAGTACGACGTCCGCACGCCGCAGGAGTGGCAGGCCCGCATAGAGTGGTTCCTCCGCGGACTCGCCGCTCCGCTTGAGGTGAGTGTTCACTAAAAAGCGATGACACCGCTGACGATGACACCGCTGACAACGCGGCTATTTATTTCTATAGCGCCGGCTCAGCCCTGCTGAAACGGCATTTTAGTGCGGCTAAGTTTGCCAATTAGTCCGGCTAAGTGCATGGTTTAGTCAGAGCAATCTGATAGTTCGTCAGCCAAGCATCCCTCAACCATATTGACTGTCAGTATCGAATTTTTGCCGTCTTTCCACCTACCTTTATAATGTATACATCATTCTTTGTTAAAGGAATATCGATAGTCTGACTATCCGCTCTTTCATAATGATGTAGAACACCATCAGTGGTGTAAATACGAATGATATCACCTATATTAACATCTATCACTCTCACACCATGCGACGTGGATTGTATTTTTACATTTGAATTTGACATATCACTTATGCCAGAAGGATTAACAATTGTAACCGGTTTACGGAACCTTGTTGAGGAATAATAATTTTCGTACTGTGAGGTTGAAATCTACACTCACATTTGGAATACGAAAGAGCCAAGCAAATTCGATGAAAAAGAATCCGTCATTCCGTCATTTTTATTCTATTGCATTAGTAATCAGTAGGTTATGTGGTGATGGATGGCGGATGGAGGTGACGGATGGAG
>JAFPVW010000070.1 GCA_017395215.1 Prevotella sp.
GGATTACAACCCGCTCATCGACGACCCCAAGGAGGAGCAGCAGCCACAAGTGCCCGACGTATCGCCGACGGGCAGGAACGAGCTCTACCGCCCACAAATCCACTATACGCCCGCCCAGAACTGGGTCAACGACCCCAACGGACTGGTCTACGCCGACGGCACCTACCACCTCTTCTACCAGTATAACCCCCAAGGCAATCAGTGGGGCAACATGTCGTGGGGCCACGCCACCTCGACCGACCTCATGCACTGGACGGAACAGACCGTGGCTCTCACCCGCGATGAGCTGGGCGCCGTCTTCAGCGGCTCCTGCGTAGTGATAGCCCCCCCTACTGCCCCCGAGGGGGCTTCTATAGAGAACGCCACAACTATTGTGCCCCCCTCGGGGGGCGAAGAGGGGGCTATTGTGGCTTTCTACACCTCAGCCGGCGAGACGGGCGACGTGGCAGGCAAGCAGCAGCAGAGCATTGCCTACAGCACCGACGGCGGACGTAATTTCACGCGCTATGCCAACAACCCCGTCATCAAGAACGACGACGACAACCTGCGCGACCCCAAGGTGTTCTGGCATGAACCTACCCACAAGTGGGTCATGGCACTCGCCAAGGGCTGGAAGATGGGCGTCGAGTTCTACGGCTCCACCGACCTCAAGTCGTGGCAGCACCTCAGCACGTTCCACGTTCCCCTGTTTGGCCGCCCAAGCCTCCAGTGGGAGTGCCCCGACCTCATTCAGATTGGCAACGACTGGGTTCTCCTCGTCAGCGTCAACCCCGGCGGCCCGCTCATTGGTTCAGGCATGATGTACTTCGTCGGACAGTTCGACGGCACTACCTTCACCGCCGAAGACCGGCAGTACCCCCTCTGGCTCGACTATGGCATGGACAACTATGCCGGCGTCACCTGGAGCGGCACCGGCTCCCGCCGTATCATGATTGGCTGGATGAACAACTGGTCGTACTGCGGCGACGTGCCCTGCTCGCCCTGGCGCTCGGCCTTCACGCTGCCCCGCGAACTGAGCCTCACCGAGTACAACGGCCAGAAACTGCTGACGAGCACCGTCGTCAAGGAGGTTGACAAGATTGCCGCACAGTGGTCCGAGCGCCATTCGGTTTCTCCGAGCGGAGAGTCCTTCGCCGCCAATGACGCCTACCAGCTGCGCCTCGTCATCGGTCTCGACAAGAACACTACGGTCACACTGAGCAACTCGAAGGACGAGAAGTTCGTCTTCGACATCAATGCCGCCGTTCGCACACTCACCGCGCACCGCACCTCAGCATCCGGCCGCACCAACTTCAACGGCAGCTTCTCCATCCCCTCGATGCAGGCGCCCCTCTCTGTCGATGGCACTCAGGTGACGCTCGACGTCTTCGTCGACCAGTCCTCTGTCGAACTGTTCACCAAGGAGGGCACGCTGTCGATGACCAACCTTGTGTTCCCCTCCTCTCTCTACAACCAGCTTTCTGTCAGCGGAGCCGACTGTGAAGTACAGTTCCGCCCCCTGAACAGCATCTGGAAATAAGAGTCATTCCCAAAAGGCGGTGCCTTTTCCCAAAAAGGCGCCGGGTTTTGCCAAAAAGGCGCCGGGTTTTGCTCAAAACCCGCCGCCTTTTAAAGGTCAGGTGCCGTGCATATTTGCATGGAGTCCCGCACTTTCTTCGCGCACGCGCGCATTGATTGTCATTTACACTTTTTATCCTACACTTCCTACACTTCCTACACTTCCTGCACCCGTCGTAGGTGCAGGAAGTGTAGGAAGTGTAGGATATTTCCTGTGATTAACAACTATATAGCATTTTTCACGGCAATTCCTTGGAATAATCCGAATTATTGACTATCTTTGCGACATGAAAATGAAGAAGCTTCTATCTTTAGTAACACTGATACTGTTTGCTTACAGCAGCATCACCGCTCAGACGAGCCAGCTCTTTGATGACGGCTGGCAGTTTACGCGCAATGGGAAAACCGTCAGCGTCAATCTGCCCCACGACTGGGACATCTACGAGGGGCCGGATCCTGCTACCGGCGCAACGAAAGAAGGCGGCGGCTGGTTCCCTGGCGGCAAGGGAGAATACCGCAAGGCGTTTGCCACACCGAAAAGTGAGATAGTAAAGCTCCATTTCGAGGGTGTTTACCAGCGGGCCGAGGTCTTCATCAACGGTCAGAAAGCCGGACAACATGGCTACGGCTACACGCCGTTCACCGTCGATGTCACCCCGTTCCTCTATAAAGACAAGCGGCAGAACGAACTTATAGTAAAGGTCGACAACTCCGGGCAGCCTAACTGCCGCTGGTACTCCGGTTCAGGTATCTACCGCCACGTGTGGCTGCAGACGTTGCCGGCCTTGCACATCGACGAACGCGGCACCCGTATCTGGACACCCCATGTCGGCCCCGAGCTGGCACAGGTGAACCTTCAGGTGGGCGTTGAGAACACGAGCCAGCAGCCCCGCCGGATTGATGACATCGAGGTGACGTTCCTCGGGGGCAACTTCAAGCCCACCCCGCAGTCTGTTGAAATGCGGAAGAGCTTCCTTGAGCGGCACAGGCAGTGTCCGCCCAACTCATTGGACTCCTATGGCGAGGTCTTTACCATCGACCAGCCGCGCCTCTGGTCGCCCGACGCTCCTTATCTCTATGAGGCCGTTATCAAGCTGAAGGAGAACGGTCGGGTCACCGACGAGCGGCACATCAAGTTCGGCATCCGTTCATTCTCGTTCACGGCCGACAAGGGCTTCGTACTCAACGGCAAGCCGCTGCTTATCAACGGCGCCTGCGTGCATCACGATGACGGCGTGCTCGGTGCCATGGCCTTCGATGCCGCCGAGATACGTAAGGTGAGGCAGATGAAGGAAGCCGGTTTTAACCTTATCCGCACCTCGCACAACCCCACCACCCGCGCCTTTCTCGATGCCTGCGACTCCATAGGCATGCTGGTCATCGACGAGGCTTTCGACGGCTGGCGCTCGGCCAAAACACCGTACGACTACTCAACACTCATCGACTCGTGCTACCGCGAGGACATCCACGCCATGGTGCTGCGCGACCGCAACCACCCCAGCGTCGTCTGCTGGAGCATCGGCAACGAGGTCATCGAGCGCAAGGACATCCGCGTCATTACCACCGCCCGACAGCTGAAGAGGGCCATACTCGAGGCCGACGACACGCGCC
>JAFPVW010000071.1 GCA_017395215.1 Prevotella sp.
ACGAAACAACAAATCATTAACAATAAAAACAAAAGAACAATGGAAACAGTAATCAAACTGAATGGGATCAACAAGATCTATCGTACCGACGAAGTGGAGACACAGGCGTTGGAGAATGTGAACCTCGAAGTGCGCAAGGGCGAGTTCCTGAGCATCATGGGACCGTCGGGCTGCGGCAAGTCGACGCTGCTCAACATCATGGGCCTGCTCGACGAGCCGACGAGCGGCGAGATTGAGCTGTGCGGACAGCGCATCGACCCGAAGATGAGCGACAACCGAATGGCCGAGCTGCGGAACAAGACGCTGGGCTTCGTGTTCCAGTCGTTCCACCTCATCCCGACGCTCAACGTCCTCGACAACGTGCAGCTGCCGCTCATCTACCGTGGCGTGCGCAGCAGCGAGCGCATCCGGTTGGCCAAGGAAGTCATCGACCGCGTCGGCCTCAGCCACCGCATGAAACACCGCCCCACGCAACTCTCCGGCGGACAGTGCCAGCGCGTGGCCATCGCCCGCGCCATCATCGGCAACCCCGAAATCCTCCTGGCCGACGAGCCGACGGGTAACCTCGACTCGAAGATGGGTGCCGAGATCATGGAACTGCTGCACAAACTGAATAAGGAGGACGGCCGCACCATCGTCATGGTGACCCACAACGAGCAGCAGGCACAGCAGACCGACCGCATCATCAAGTTCCTCGACGGACGGCAGATTTTCTAATTATTTCGACCACAGATTATACGGATTACACAGATTATGCAACGATTTATTCGTCACGCCCTTGCGCTCATCCGCGAAGACAAGCTGTTCTCGACAATTTACATCGCGGGCACGGCGGTGGCCATTGCTTCGGCGATGGTCATTGCCATCGTGTTCAACATGTTTCTGGCAGACATCCCGCCGGAGGTGAACCGCTCGCGCACGCTCTACGTTTCTAACCGTTTCATTCCAGGCGAAAAGTCTGATGATATACCCTATCATCAAGGGCTCTCGTCGGTGGCGCTCGACTCTTGCTACCGCCGGATGGCGTGCGTGGAGGCGGCGACGGGCATCATACCCGCCTACCAAAACAATTACACCATCGAAGGCGAAGAGCAGCTGAGACAGGGCCTGTATGAAGCCCCGAGAGTCTCGGCCATTGCCACCGACCACGACTTCTTCCGTATCTACGACCTTGACTTCATCGACGGGCGGCCATTCTCCAAGAAGGAGTCGGACGAGGGCGAGCGCGTGTGCGTCGTCACCGACAAAGTGGCCGAGCGGACGGGCACGTCCACAGGCGGAACGGTCAGAGTCAACAGCCAGCCCTTCCGCGTCGTGGGCGTGGTCAAGGCTGTGAGTGCATTCTTAGAAGAGGCCACTGCCGATATCTATGTGCCATACATGGTCGAGGGAATGGACCTGTACCCAAACAATCGTAATCCCCTGCGCAATGGTGACAACTACGTGGACGTGACCTACGAAGGTAACCTCAATGCACAAATCCTTCTCCGCGAAGGCTATGCGCTGAAGGACTTTCTCGCCGAACTGGAGCCGTTGCGCCAGAACTATAGCGCCGTTATCAGTTCGCAGTTGGGTAAGAAGGTGGAATGGGCGGTGATGGCACGCACGCACTTCTTCCACAAGATCAATTTCTTCAGGCCCGACGGAGCCGACGACCAGGGGCTGGCATTGGAGGCCATGAACCTGATGCCGCCCGCCATCCTGATGCTGCTCTTCCTCTTCCTGCCCGCCATCAACTTGAGCGGCTTGGTCAGCAACCGCATGGAGGCCCGCCGCGCCGAGATGGGCATCCGCAAGGCCTTCGGTGCCAAGCGGCGCACGCTCTTGAATGAGGTCATCAGCGAGAACCTCGTGCTGACGCTCCTCGGCGGCATCGTCGGCTGGGTGCTGTCGGCCCTCTTCGTGTCGGCCATCAGCGACAACCAGATCTTCCTGCAGATGTTCGTCTCTGCCGACCAGAGCGTGGTGGACACAGGCATGCAGTTCCAGATGTTCTTCACACCCACGCTCTTCCTCATCGTCTTCCTCTGCTGTGTGCTGCTCAACCTTATGGCCGCTCTGATGCCCGCCTGGCACTCGCTGCGCAAACCTATCGTCGAATCTCTCAACCAGAAAAGATAACGCCCCATGATACTCAAGAATTTTTGGGCGCACCGCCGCCAGAACGGCTTCGTGTTCGCCGAAATCGCCCTTATCGCCGTCCTCAGTTTCTACCTGATTGACAACATCACCGTTTGGACATATAGCAATTACTTCTGCCACGCCGACGGTGAGTTTGAGAAGGAGCACCTGCTCGTGGGACAGACGGGAAGAATAACGCCGCTCACCACCGAGAGCACAACCGCTGAAGCCGAAGCATATAGCGACACCGCCCGGCTGAAGCCCTTCGAAAAGGAAGCCCTCAAAGTAATGTCGAGCCTCTATGCCTTCCGCGATGAGGTGCGTGCCCTGCCCGAAGTGCAGTCGGTATGTCTCACCCGGGAATTTATCGGCGACGGGTATGGTCGATGGAACTATCACCCCGAGGCACCAGAAGCCGACACCACCAAGACCTGCTCGGCCTACACCGAGTTCTTTACGCTGAACCAATGCTACTTCGAGACGCTGGGCATGACCGCCGTCGAGGGCAGTCCAACTCTGGAAACGCTGTCGGCAGAGTGTCCCCAGGACGGTGTCATCATCACCCGCAGCCTTGCTGTCCAGCTCTTCGGCACCGCCGAGGCAGTCGGTCGCCGTATGGTGGAAACCCGGTACGGTCCCGGCCCTGACGGCAGGGACGTGGAAACCACATCGCACCACACCGTCTTCGGCGTAGTAGAGGACGTGAAACCCTATGCCCATGAGCGTTACCACTACATTGCGTTTTCCCCTATAGTGTCCTTCGGCGATAATACGCCTTGGATGCTCATCCGCCTGAAGCCGGAGGCAGATGCCGGGGAGTTCATAGCCAAATATAAAGGCAAGGCTAACAATGGCACCTACGCCTTAGCTTGGCTCCACACCTACAACGACTATCAGGCGAAAAACGTGCATATCTCCGACCAGTACATCATCATCACGCTCCTCAGCACCCTCGGCCTGCTCTTCGCCCTCAACGTCATGCTCGGCACGCTCGGCACCTTCTGGCTACAGATTCGCAAGCGCACCGAGGACATTGGCATCATGCGCAGTTTTGGTGCCAAGCGCCGTCACCTGTTCTGGATGATTTGGGGCGAGGGTGCAATACTCACCCTCCTGGCCTGCATCGTCGGACAGCTTATCTGGCTGCAGTTCGCCGTTAACATTGGCCTTGCCGACGGCAACATCCACGCCACCTCCCTGCGCGAAACCGACTGGGTGTCGACCTTCTGGCTGCACTTCCTCATCGTCTGCGCCATCCAGTACCTCCTGCTCCTCGCCATCGTCACCCTCGGCATGGTGGTCCCCACCTTCCGCGCCATGTACAAACATCCCGTAGAAGCGTTGCATCATGAATGATATAGTAGGTATAAAGTTCTTGCAGGTACGGGTAAAGTGCTGGAATACTCCGTTCTATTTGTATGAAAGGCCGGGGGTAAAGTTAAAACTGCGACATCGGATGATAAAACAAAGCCAATGGATGATAAAACCACGACGTGAGATGATAAAACCACGACACCGTTTTAACTTTTTTGATGCCGTGAAGTTCTTATTGATTATTCTTGCCACATTCGGCGTTCTCCCTTTTACGATTCAGGCACAGACGGACACCCTGCGCCTCTCGCTTGACGACTGCATCGCGATGGCGCGCCGCCAGAGCGTCGATGCAGCCGTGGCACTGGGCGAACTGCGCTCAGCCTATTGGCAGTGGCGCAGCTACCGGGCCGACCTGCTGCCGGAGGTGTCGCTGTCGGGCACAGCCCCGTCATGGAACAAGCGCTACAGCTCGTATCAGCAGGCCGACGGCTCGCTGTCGTTCGTGCGCAACGACTATCTCGGACTGGACGGCGCGGTGAACATCACGCAGAAACTGTGGCCCACGGGCGGCACGCTCAGCGTAGAGTCGTCGCTCGACTACCTGCACCAGTCGGGCAGCGGCGGGTCGGGCAATCAGTTTATGTCGCTGCCCGTGGCCGTCACCCTCTCGCAGCCGCTCTTCAGCGTGAACCACCTGAAGTGGAACCGCCGCATAGAGCCGCTGCGCTACCGCGAGGCGCAGGCGCGATTCCTCACCGAGACGGAGCAGGTGGCCATGCAGGCCATCAGCCTCTATTTCGGTCTGCTGCTGGCTGGCGAACAGGTGAACATCGCCCGCCAGAACCTGCAGACAGCGGAAAAACTCTACGAGGTGGCGCAGTCTAAGCGCCGCATGGGCACCATCAGCGAGAACGATGTGCTACAACTGCGCCTCGACGTACTCACCGCCCGCAGCGCCCTCACCAATGCCGTCAGCAACCGGCAGGCCCGCCAGTTCGCCCTCCGCTCGTTCCTCGATGTGGAAGCCCCCATCGCCGCCACCGTTCCCGAAGCGTCGGCCTTGGGTCTCCATCTCGACTACGAGGACGTCCTTGCCCACGCCCTCCAGAACAACGCCCTCGCCACCACCATGCGCCGCCGCCAGATGGAGGCCGACTATGCCGTGGCTTCGGCCCGCTCCAACCGCCAGAGCATCAACCTCTACGCCCAACTGGGCTACACCGGCACGGGCGAGAACATGAACAGCGCCTACCGCAACCTGCTGAGCAACGAGGTGGTCTCGGTGGGCATCACCGTGCCGCTGCTCGACTGGGGCAAGCGCAAGGGCCAGCGTCGCCTCGCCGAGAGCAACCGCGACATCATCCCGAAGTTCCACGACACGCCCGACCGCCTCAGGCAGCTCGACGAGGCGATTGCGCGAGACGTGAAGGGCAGGCTCGCCGGGGTGGGTCCGGAGCTTGCGTTCGTCGACACGTGGCGCG
>JAFPVW010000072.1 GCA_017395215.1 Prevotella sp.
TCATAATCACGGAAAGATACCCCTTTATTTTATTATTGGCAAAATAAGATTTACTTTTGTGGCTATTATGGAACAGACACTCAACGAACAGGAAATACTCCGCAGAGAGTCCCTCGCAAAACTTCGCGAGCTGGGCATAGAACCTTATCCCGCAGCAGAATACCCCGTCAATGCCTCCACACAGGACATCAAGGACGGCTATGACGATGAAAAACACAACTTCAACGACGTCTGCATTGCCGGCCGCATTATGAGCCGCCGCATTATGGGCAAGGCCTCGTTCGTCGAGCTGCAGGACTCGCGTGGCCGTATTCAAGTGTATGTCACCCGCGACGACATCTGCCCCGGTGAGGACAAGGACCTGTATAACGTAGTATTTAAGAAACTGCTTGACATCGGCGACTTCATCGGTGTCCGTGGTACGGTGTTCCGCACGCAGACCGGTGAAATATCTGTACATGCCCATGAGCTGACGCTGCTGTCGAAGTCGCTCAAGCCTCTGCCCATCGTGAAGTACAAGGACGGCGTGGCCTACGACAAGTTCGACGACCCCGAGCTGCGCTACCGCCAGCGCTACGTCGACCTCGTGGTAAACGACGGCGTGAAGGACACGTTCCTGCAGCGCGCCACCGTCATCCGCACCATTCGCCGCGTGCTCGACGAGGCCGGCTATACCGAAGTGGAGACGCCGACGCTGCAGATGATTGCCGGCGGCGCCTCGGCCCGTCCGTTCATCACCCACTTCAACGCGCTCGACCAGGATATGTTCATGCGCATCGCCACCGAGCTCTACCTGAAGCGCCTCATCGTGGGCGGCTTCGAGGGCGTCTACGAGATTGGCAAGAACTTCCGCAACGAGGGTATGGACCGCAACCACAACCCCGAGTTTACCTGTATGGAGCTGTACGTGCAGTACAAGGACTACAACTGGATGATGTCGTTCACCGAGAAACTCCTTGAGACCGTCTGCATTGCCGTGAACGGTTCGACGGAGCGCGAGATTGACGGCCAGATCGTGTCGTTCAAGGCACCCTACCGCCGGTTGCCCATCCTCGACGCCATCAAGGAGAAGACCGGCTTCGACTGCGACGGCAAGACGGAAGAGGAGATTCGCGCCTTCTGCCTGTCGAAAGGTATGGAGGTCGACGAGACGATGGGTAAGGGCAAGCTGATTGACGAGCTGTTCGGCGAGTTCTGCGAGGGCACGTTCATACAGCCGACGTTCATCACCGACTACCCCGTTGAGATGTCGCCCCTGACCAAGATGCACCGCTCGAAGCCCGGACTGACCGAACGCTTCGAACTGATGGTCAACGGCAAGGAGCTGGCCAACGCCTACTCCGAGCTGAACGACCCCATCGACCAGGAGGAGCGCTTCAAGGAGCAGATGCGACTGGCCGACAAGGGCGACGACGAGGCGATGATCATCGACCAGGACTTCCTGCGCGCCCTGCAGTACGGTATGCCACCCACGTCGGGCATCGGCATCGGCATCGACCGTCTGGTGATGCTGATGACGGGCAAGACGTTCATCCAGGAGGTGCTGTTCTTCCCGCAGATGAAGCCCGAGAAGCGTGCACCGCAGAGCACCGTTCAGGAGTGGGCCGCCATCGGCGTTGCCGAAGACTGGGTCTACGTGCTCCGCAAGGCCGGCTTCAACCTCATCCAGAACATCCGCGACGAGAAGCCCCAGGGTCTGCAGCAGAAGATTGGCGACATCGTCAAGAAGTTCAAGCTCGACCTCCAGAAGCCTTCGGTTGACGAGGTTCAGCAGTGGATAGAAAATAGTCTAACCGTCTAACCGTCAAAAAGACTAACCGTCTAACCGTCAAATGTACGATTGTGGTAAGATAGCCATTATTGGCGGCGGAAGCTGGGCAACGGCCATTGCCAAGATTGTGGTGCAACACACGCACCACATCGGCTGGTATATGCGCCGCGACGACCAGATAGAAGACTTCCGCCGCATGGGCCACAACCCACGCTATCTGACCAGCGTACACTTCGACGTCAGCGAAATACAGTTCGAGAGCGACATCAACCGCATTGCCGCTGCCTACGACACGCTGGTCTTCGTCACGCCCTCGCCTTACCTAAAGAACCACCTGAAGAAGCTCAAGACGCGCATCAAGGACAAGTTCATCGTCACCGCCATCAAGGGCATCGTTCCCGACGAGAACCTCATCTGCTCGGAGTATTTCCATCAGGTGTTCGATGTGCCCCACGAGAACCTCGCCTGTCTGGGTGGCCCCAGCCATGCCGAGGAGGTGGCCTTAGAGCGGCTCAGCTACCTCACCGTCGGCTGTTCCGACATTGAGAAGGCACGCGCCTTCGCCGCCGTCCTCACCAGCGAATTCATCAAGACCAAGACCAGCGACGACGTCATCGGCATCGAGTACTCGTCGGTGCTGAAGAACGTCTATGCCATCGCTGCCGGCATCTGTTCCGGACTGAAGTACGGCGACAACTTCCAGGCCGTACTGATGTCGAATGCCGTGCAGGAGATGACGCGCTTCCTCACCGCCGTCCACCCCATCGACCGCAACCCCTACGATTCCGTCTATCTTGGCGACCTGCTTGTTACGGGTTACTCCAACTTCTCGCGTAACCGCACCTTCGGCACGATGATTGGCAAGGGCTACTCGGTGAAGTCGGCCCAGATAGAGATGGAGATGATAGCCGAGGGCTTCTTCGGCACGAAGTGCATGAAGGAAATCAACCGCCACTGGCACGTCAACATGCCCATCCTTGACGCCGTATATAATATATTGTACGAGCGCATCAGCCCGCAGATAGAAATCAAGCTCCTAACCGACTCCTTCCGTTAATCCACTAAAGATATGCGCACACTCATTTGCCTGTGCATCCTGATGCTACCGTTTTTCTCCTCGGATGTATTCTCCCAGGAGGAGAGTGAGAACGTGGTAGAGGCCTTGGTGGTGGATTCCGAGACGGGCGAGGAGCTGCCGTTTGCCAGCATTACCGTGGTTGGCGGCCGCCACTTATCGACCATCACCAATGCCGAGGGCAGGTTCCGCATCACGGTTGAGAAGGGCGAGCGGCTGCAGTTCACGTATGCCGGCTACAAGGCGGCGACGCTGACTCCGAAGGCCGTAGGCCGCAAGGTGAAGCTTGAACCCGCCACGCTAATGGTGAGCGGTGTGGAGGTCAGGGCGCTGCCACTGAAGGAGATCAGGAAGGAGACGGTGCGCCAGCAGAAGAAGCACCGCCGCAAGACGGCTGACTACTTCTACCGCCAGACGGCCTTTGTCGACTCCACATGCTACGAGTATGTCGAGGCGTTCCTGACGGGGAAATCAGCCGTTGCGCTCAGCGATCTCAAGCTGAACAGCGGCCGCTATGCAGGCATCATGCCTGACAGCACGACGGGCCAGATACTGCAGTTCTACAAGAACTTCTTTACATTCTCGCAGATAGAGCTGGCGACGAACAAGTCACAGCTGGACCCCAGGGATGACGTTATGCCGCTCTACGAAAAGGCCACCAAGCTCTACGACATCGACTACGACATACTGAGCGACTCTGTCAGCTGCATCTACGTCATCCGCTTCCAGCCAAAGGACCACATCAAGGGCTATACCATTCTCGACTGCACGCTCTACGTCGACTCCGTGAACAACCACATCCTGCGCTGCGACGGCAGCGGCCGCAACTTCCGCATCCTGCAGAAGTATCCCAAGGCCCTGAAGCGGAAGGACGAGGTGCTGCCGGTGACGTTCAACTTCAGCATCAACATGACCGAGGAGAATGGCTTCACCGAGGTGCAGTCGGTCTATGTCGACACCTACCACCACGTTGACAGCACACTGGTGCGCACGAAGTCAACGCTCTTCAACATCGGTGTCCACCAGGGCGGCAAGAAGGGCAGGGACCTGAAGTTTGAAGACGACCTGCACAAGCGCATTGAGGGGCAGGAGTACGACCGCGACTACTGGCGTAAGAACGAGTTTGTGCGCCGTACCCGTGCCGAGGAGGCCGTTCTGGAACTCTTCGAGCGCAACGACCTATTTGGCGTATTCTGACAGATACAGCAGTTTACCATCCTCACCGATTCCCGCCGCACTGACACAGATGCGGCTCTGCTTGCCGTTGTTGAACAGGTGGAGCCTCAGCCGGCCGTCGTCGTCGGGCGTGGCGGCAGGGTCCCAGTAGAGTGTGCGGCGGTAGTCGTAGCTGTCCTCGCGTGGCGGACGTCGGCTGTAGTCGGGCTTCAGGTAGAACTCGTCAGGCTCGATGATGCCGGGCAGAATCAGACGGCGGTCCCTCCACACATAGCGCTCCCCGTCGTCGGGAATAAGGTCGAACTGGAGGGTGACATCGGCAGTTTCTGTCTCCATCGGAACGGGACGGTCCTCGTTGCGCAACTCAAAGTCGGTGTAGCACCTGATAACATTCTGACGACTCAGGCGCATATTATCGGCCATCTTAGCATCACTGATAAACGGCATGATGGGCGGAATAGTGAGCGCAAAGTTACGATAGAAGACGTAAGGCGTCATATACTCATCTTTGAACCTGGCCTGAACGTTGAAGAAGCGGACGGCGTTATAAGTGCCGAACAGGGCCGTGCTGACGGCCTCGGGGAAATTCATCATGTCGAACTGTCCGTAGCAGAGTCCCAAATCAGTGCAGAGGTTGTAGAGCTCGTAGGTATCGTAGACGCACACCGGCTTCGTATAATCGATGGCGCGGCGCCCGCGGCGACGGCGCTTCTTCACGGTGACCTCGCTGAGCACGCGGTCCATTTTCGAGATGGAGTCGACGGCCTTCACCTGGTCGTAGGAGAAGGTCTGCGGCAAGTTCTCCTCGTCATCAGGCAGATGGCACTGGTAGTAGGAGTACTTCTTGGCGAAGACGGGGTAGAAGAGGTTGCGCTTGACGAAGTATGGCGCAATGGCCTCCTCGCTAAGAAATCCCTTTCTCGACATCTTATCCAGTTTCTTCTGGCTGATGTTGGTATTGTAGGCCCTCAGGAAGAGGGCGCCCGCATTCTTGTACTCAGGCAGATTAAAGCAGAAGTGCCCGCCGTTGGTGGTCTCAGCCTTGAGAGTGGTAACTGTGGAACCCGGCAGTTGCTCGCCGTTGTCGTCAAGCTCCACCAGTTCGCACTCCACCGTCACCTCGCGCCCCAGCGAGCCGTGCCCCTCAGCCACTTTCTTCTGTTCATTGACGGTGGTGCTCGATGCCTCTTGCACGAAGTTCGGCTCCTTGATGAAGATGGCCTCACCCATCGGCTCCAGTTCCATCGTGCCGTCAAGCGATGCCAGCTTTTCCGACTCAGACTTGACGCCGGTTACGCGCTCCATCAATTTCTTGAATGTCGGGTCTTCGGGGTCGGCATGCAGAGCCTTGGTCTCGCTATAGCCGAAGACGCCCTGCTGCCAATACTTCACCTCGTCGGCTTCCCAGTCGGCGGCAACGGTTTCGTAGACATTACCCTCGACGGTGATGCCCTGCTCCGGTCCGTAGCGCAGGGGCTTGGTGCTGGTCAGTTCGCCGTAGTTGTAGCGTCGCCAGCCCTGCACCATCAGCAGCAGGTCCAGATGGTGGCGGTGCTGCTGGTCGTCGGCCTCGAAGTAGTAGTCGGGATGGGGGATGAAGCCCTTCAGCTCGCTCGACAGCAACAGCTCGGTCATGATGTTGCCCGTGTCGAAGGTAGCATCGTCGGTACCGGCATCGCGGACACTGACCGAGACCTGGTCGGTACCCTCGGGCACCCGCAGTTCCAGGTCGATGGCTTCGTAGGGCTGGTAGTCGGTCTGCTTGGTCATCATCTTGATGTGGCCGTCGGTACAGTCGTGCTGGTTGACGAAGAACAGTCGGTCGGCCATGGGCTGCCCGTTGTTGTCGACGATGATGAGGTCGCTGACGCCCGCTGGCAGTTCTCTGGTGTCGATGTCTATAGTGGTCACGCCCTTGATGTCGGGCATAAAGCGTTCGAACACCTTCAGCTGGCCGCGCGAGAGCACGATGGCGGCACACTCCTTGTCGGCAGGCAAGTCGCGTACGGCGATGTCGGCCCTGATGTTGCGCCCAATGCTCTTGACGCTCAAGGCGCAGCCCGTCTTCTCAGTCTTCGGCAGATTGATGGTGTAGTCCTTTCCGGCATAGTGGAAAAGGGCTCTCAGCCGTCCTTCCTCAGGTACGTCTATGGTGAAGACGCCGCGCCCCTCGTGTTCGGTCTTGATGACCTCGCCGTTTACCCGGCCTGAGATATCCACTTGCTCACCCAGCTCGTTGACAGCCTCGAAGGCCACGTTGGCCTTGGTGCCCGCTATCAGGTGGCCGCCCTCCGGGTAGAAGTTGACCTTGAGGCTGGCTTTCAGTTCCTTGTCGAGGCGCGTCTTCGGGCGTTCCACGATGTATTTCCTGGCATAGTCGCCCAGCTCTTCGGGCGTCTCGTAGACCGGCACCACGCGACTGTAGACCGTACCATACAGGCGGTAGAAGTCGTTGGCCATCTGCTGCGTGTAGAAGAGTTCGCGCGATTGGCGGTTCGACGCATGCTCGGTGACGCAGAAGTTCATCATCCAGCGGGTGTAGGCGCGCAACTCGTAGAAGCCTGAGTAGAGCGAGTCGGTCAGATAGAACGAGCCCTCGCCGTCGCCGTCCTCGGAGATAGTGATGGTCTGGCGCTCCACGAGCATCCCGTCGGGCGACACCAGTTCGACGTAAAGCAGGCGACTCATGTCGGTATAGCTGTTGTCATCGGCGCGCACCACGTAAGCCTTGTACCAGATTTCCTCGCCCCGGTAGTAGCAGTTGTTGTCTAAGTGCAGATACACCTTTTCCTGAATGGGGGCATCGTCCAGCAGGTACTGTATGCTGTCAAGGGCATCCTTGGCCATAGCCGAAGCGGTGCCAAGTATCATCATAAGGGTTAGTAACGTCGCTTTCATATCGTCAAGGTTTGTTAATCGTCTGCAAAGATAAACATATTTTGCCGAAATCTTTTGTGGTTACGCCTTTTTTTTGTATTTTTGCAAGCCGAAATAATATCATAACTAAAAATAGCGAAACAAATGAAGAACATCAGTCTTGACATCACAAAGGCCGCCTGTTTCCTTGAGGCAGGCGCAGTAAAGGCTTTCGAGCCGAAGGTAAAGGCCGCTCAGGAGGCTTTGGAGAATGGGACCTGTCCCGGTAACGACTTCCTCGGATGGCTGCACCTGCCATCGGGCATCAAGCCGCAGTTCCTCGACGAGGTACAGGCCGTGGCCAACACGCTGCGCGAGAAGTGCGAGGTGGTCGTCGTGGCCGGCATCGGCGGAAGCTACCTCGGTGCGCGTGCCGTCATCGAGGCCTTGGGCAACACGTTCGCCTGGCTCATACAGGACAAAAAGAACCCCACCATCCTCTTTGCCGGCAACAACATCGGCGAGGACTACCTCTCGGAGATGACCGAGTACCTGAAGGACAAGAAGTTCGGCGTCATCAACATCTCGAAGTCGGGCACGACGACCGAGACCGCCCTCACCTTCCGCCTGCTGAAGAAGCAGTGCGAGGCACAGATGGGCAAGGAGGCTGCCAAGGACGTCATCGTGGCCGTCACCGACGCCAAGCGCGGCGCTGCCCGCACCTGCGCCGACAAGGAGGGCTATAAGTCGTTCATCATCCCCGACAACGTGGGCGGCCGCTTCTCAGTGCTCACGCCGGTGGGTCTGCTGCCCATCGCCTGCGCCGGATTCGACATCAAGCAGCTCGTTGCCGGTGCCCAGGACATGGAGAAGGCCTGCGGCAAGGACGTTCCTGCCGGGCAGAACCCGGCAGCGCAGTATGCCGCCGTGCGCAATGCGCTGTATCAGGCAGGCAAGAAGATTGAGATCATGGTGAACTACCAGCCCAAGCTTCACTTCGTCAGCGAGTGGTGGAAGCAGCTCTACGGCGAGTCGGAGGGTAAGGACAAGAAGGGCATCTTCCCCGCCAGCGTCGACTTCACCACCGACCTGCACTCGATGGGCCAGTGGATTCAGGACGGCGAGCGCACCATCTTCGAGACCGTCATCTCCATCGAGCAGCCCAACCGCACGCTGCTGTTCCCCAGCGACGACGAGAACCTCGACGGCCTGAACTTCCTGGCCGGCAAGCGCGTGGACGAGGTGAACAAGATGGCTGAGCTCGGCACACGCCTGGCCCACGTCGACGGCGGCGTGCCCAACATCCGTATCTCGGTGCCCTGTCTGAACGAGTACTACATCGGACAGCTCATCTACTTCTTCGAGATTGCCTGCGGCATCAGCGGCAACGTGCTTGGCGTGAACCCGTTCAACCAGCCCGGCGTCGAAGCCTACAAGAAGAACATGTTTGCCCTGCTCGACAAGCCCGGCTACGAGGCCGACTCGAAGGCCATCAAGGAAAGACTTGCCAAAGAAGCATAAATGAAGGCAGACATCAAACAGTATCTGGAGAAGCACGGCTTTGAGCAGTTTGAGCCCAAAGCCGTGCTCTTCGATATGGACGGCGTGCTCTACAACTCGATGCCCCACCACGCCATCGCCTGGCAGCAGTCGATGCAGGAGTTCGGCATCACGATGACCGAGGCCGACGCCTACGCCACCGAGGGTGCCCGCGGCATCGACACCATCCGCCAGATGGTGCTCCGCCAGAAGGGTGAGGAGATTACGCTGGAGAAGGCCCAGCAGATGTACGACGAGAAGACGCGACTGTTCCACGCCATGGGCAATCCGCCAGTAATGACGGGCGTGAAAGAGCTGATGGGGAACATCCATCGGCAGGGACTGACAATCGGCGTGGTGACAGGCAGCGGACAGCGCCCGCTCATTGCCCGGCTGCTCGACGACTTCGGCGAGTTCCTGGACGAAGCGCACATCGTGACGGCCTACGACGTCAGCCGAGGCAAGCCCAGTCCCGATCCATATCATAAAGGTATGCAGAAAGCGGGCACTCAGCCCTGGCAGACCGTCGTCGTCGAGAATGCGCCGCTCGGCGTCCGTGCCGGTGTGGCAGCACGGGCCTTTACCATTGCCGTCAACACGGGTCCCCTACCCGACGACATCCTCCTTTCGTGCGGAGCCGACCTGCTCTTCAGCCGGATGACCGACCTGCGCGACGCCTGGCATCAGCTGTTCTGAGACTCTGCCCTTTACCGTTTTACCTTTTTACTTTTTTACCTTTACACCTCGTCTTCGTCCTCGCTCATGTCGCCGTTGGTGTCCATCTGCGAGTCGCGGGCTATGCGCACATTCCCGAAGTTGTCAATCTGCACGTTCAGGGGAATGTACTCATCGGTCTGGGGCAGGCAGACGCTGGCGGCAAACTTCAGCTGCTGGTCGTCAACCTCGTCGAACACCAGTCCCTCGAGGATGCCCGCCTTACGGTAGCCGGCATCAATATATCCGTCAAATGCTGCCTTAGTGAAAGTCTTCTGTATGGCCACACTCCCATCGGCGCGGCGCACGACGAGACTGATGCGGTTGTCGACGAACTTCTGTCCTGTCTCGTCCGTCACCATAGGCAGACTGTCATTAGGCAAGCGGTTGACTTCCACCTTGTAAGTCTTGCCCAGCCACTTCACGTCGCGCTGGTCGTTATATGGTTGCATGCGGATAGGCCCCGAAGGCTTAGCCACTTCAATACGCGGCGCAATAATATCCTGCGTCTGCTTCTTCTCCTTGCACCCGGCCAGCGTCAACAGGCAGGCCAGCGCCATGATCATCGTATTCTTGTTCATTTTGTCGTTCTTTTTGAAAATCGGCGGCAAAGTTACTAAATAATTGTCAGACGGCCACAAAAAAAGCCCGCTATTTTCATAGCGGGCGGGCGTTATCCAATATCTTTTACCGTTTAATACTCATCGAAGGAGGCACGCTTGCCTTTTCAAAAACACTATGTTAACCTAAATCACTATGATACGAATATTCTATTTATTGCACGTTTTCTCTGTTTCCACGGTTTCCGCGACCGCCACGCTGACCGCCTTGGCCGCGACGACCGAAATTTCGGCGCATCTCCTCCTGGTCGGCCTGATAAGCCTTGTACTGCTCGGGGGTCATAATCTGCTGGAGCTCGGTGTCATACTGCTTCTGAGCCTCCTCACGCTCCTGGCGCATCTTGGCGAACTGCTCGCGCATCTCCTCGGTCATCTCGGGACGCTGGCCACCCTGGCCGCCACCCTGATTACCACCACCGAAGTTGGGACGGGGCCTCATGCCGCCACGGTTGCCACCGCGCATACCACCGAAGCCAATCTTGTCGGCATATTTCGTGTTGAGAGCCAGCAGCTTGGCTGCCTGGTCTTCGTTAAGACTGTATTTCTTCACAGCGTCATCCGTGCGTCTCTTGGTCATCTCAGTTCTGTCGATTTCACGACGCTCACCGTTACCCTGTCCGAAATTACCTTGTGCCTGCGAGGCTGTTACTGTCATAAAGGCTACTAAAGCCATAATTAGTTTTTTCATTTTGCTCAGTTTTTATTAGTTATACTTTCAGAGAACTACTTATCTGACGCGAAAACGGACAAAAAGTTTAATTCCAAGCATTTTTTTTTTCGTTTATTCGGCAAAGTGCCGTTTTTTTTGTACCTTTGGGCCGTCATTAATGTTTTTAAACACGCAAGATGGCCAAAACTGTAAAAACCATACTGCTTTCAGCACTTATGGCAATCGCTGCCGGCTGTACAGGCTCCGACGGAGAGGGCCAGCAGGAGCAGGCTGCCTATCAGGGCATCGACACCGTGCCGATGCTCATCACGCAGATCAAGAAGTGCTCGCGCCTCTACACCACAGAGATGAAGGTCCACAAAATCGTGACCCACGACGACGTGGTGAAGCTGCAGGGCAAACTGCTCAAGCAGAACATCGACATCAAGCTGCCAATGGGCGAGCGCAAGGTGGCCATTCCCATCGACGCCACGCTGAAGGCCTACATCGACTTCAGCGACTTCTCTGAGCGCAACATCGAGCGCACGGCCGACGGCAAGATCACCATCCTGCTGCCCGACCCACGGGTGGAGCTGACCTCGTCGAAGGTCAACCAGCAGGAGATACGCTCGTTCGTGGGCATGGTGCGGTCAAGGTTCAGCGACGAGGAGCTGACGCGCTACGAGCAGCAGGGGCGCGAGGCCATCATCCAGAGCATCCCCCGACTGGGCATTGTCGACATGGCGAAGGCGAGTGCCGCCCATGCCCTGGTGCCTATCATCAGGCAGATGGGCTACCGCGAGGAGGACATCACCGTGGCCTACCGCAAGGATTTCAAGTCGTTCGACATCACTCGGTTCATTGAAGTGAGGAGTGGGAAGTGAAAAGTGAGGAGTGAGGAAATGAAGAGTGAAAAGAACAACTTAGAACTGTTGGTGAAGGCCCTGACGCTGGTGGCCATCATCATCTTTCTGTGGTGGCTGCTGATAGCCGAGAAGGACAACCACATCGGGCTGAAAGTCGACGACGACATCAACCCGACGCCCGAACAGATACAGAGCATCCGCGACATCGGCCAGTGGGAGTTTCTCAGCATCAGTAATGAGGAGCTGGTCGACACCGTCCGCAAGGGCGTGTTCTCCGACGACCAGCTGGTGCGCATCTACTACGGCACGCTGCGCTTAGGCGTCGACCTGAGCAAGACGAAGAAGAACTGGATCACTGCCCACGGCGACACCATCGTGGTGCGACTGCCCAAGGTGGGACTGCTCGACAAGGAGTTTATCGACGAGACTCGCACCAAGGCCTTCTACGAGTCGGGACGCTGGACAGCCCGCGACCGCGAGGCCCTCTACCGCAAGGCGCGCCGCCAGATGATGAGCCACGCCCTGACCAAGGAGAACCTGAAGACGGCCGAGGCCAATGCCGAGCACGAGGTGCGCCGCATGTTGAGCGCCATGGGCTACAACAACATAACCGTCAAGTTTGATAAGTAAGATGGACCGACTAAACGAGATACTGACTGAAGTGAGCGGCCTACTCTGGGGCTGGCCGATGATTATATTATTATTAGGTACGCACGTGTATCTGACCATTATCCTGCGCTTCCCCCAGCGCAAGATTCTGACCGCCATCCGACTCTCGGTGAAGCGCGACCCGGGCGCCACGGGCGACGTGTCGCAGTTCCGCTCACTGGCCACCGCCCTGGCCGCCACCATCGGCACGGGCAACATCATCGGTGTGGCAACGGCCATCGCCCTCGGAGGCCCCGGCGCCGTGCTGTGGTGCTGGCTGACGGGCGTGTTCGGCATCTCGACAAAGTACGCCGAGGGACTGTTGGCCATCAAGTATCGCGTGAAGACCAAGAAAGGCCGCATGCTCGGCGGCCCGATGTACGCGCTGGAGCGCGGACTGGGCTGGAAGTGGCTCGCCGTGCTCTTCGCCCTGTTCACCGCCCTGGCCTCCTTCGGCATCGGCAACACCGTGCAGGCCAACGCCATCGCCACCGTGGCCAGCGAGACCTACAACATCAGCCCCGCCCTGACGGGAGCCGTCGTCTGTCTGCTCACGGGAGCCGTCGTCCTGGGCGGCGTCAAGAGCATCGCCCGCGTCTGCGGCCTGCTGGTGCCCTTCATGGCTCTGTTCTACGTCATGGGCTGCCTCTACATCCTCTGCGTCAACGCCCCCTATCTGTGGCCGGCGCTGAAGCTCATCGTCGCCTCGGCCTTCTCGCCGCAGGCTGCCGGCGGCGGCTTCGTCGGCACCACGGTGATGATGGCCGCCCGCTTCGGCATAGCCCGCGGACTCTTTTCTAATGAGTCGGGCATGGGCTCGGCACCCATCGTGGCGGCTGCCGCTCAGACGCGCAACCCCGTGCGCCAGGCATTGGTGTCGAGCAGCGGCACGTTCTGGGACACCGTCGTCATCTGCGCCCTCACGGGACTCGTCATCGTCAGCAGCGTATTGGCCTACCCCGACATCGACTTCCAGAACGGCGCCACGCTGACGAAGGCCGCCTTCTCGAAGATTCCCGTCGTCGGCACGCCCCTGCTCACCTTCGGTCTGCTCACCTTCGCCTTCTCTACCATCCTCGGCTGGTGCTACTACGGCGAGCGGGCTGTCGAGTACCTGCGCGGTCACAGCTGGGTGCTCGTCTACCGCGTGTTCTACATCGCCGCCGTCTTCGCGGGCAGTGTCATTGAGCTCAGCCTCGTCTGGAACCTCGCCGACTGCATGAACGCCCTGATGGCCATCCCCAACCTCGTTTCGCTGCTCGCGCTCAGCGGCGTCCTGATCCACGAGACGCGCAAATACCTGTGGCGCGGGAAACTGGATAGTGAGATGTGATACAATTTTGCTACCAAAAGGCGGTGGGTTTTGTCCAAAACCCACCGCCTTTTTGGCAAAACCTGGCGCCTTTTGCCCAAAACCCGGCGCCTTTTGGGTGTAACCCCCCGCCTTTCGTCAAAGTGTCGGTTCAGGTGTCGGTTCCACCTTACGGAAGCCGGAACGAGATACGTGGTTCAGCCCGTTCCTCGCGACAATTTACTAATATAGTTGTCATTCACACTTTATATCCTACACTTCCGACACTTCCTACACCTAAAAAAGTTCAACAGGTGTAGGAAGTGTCGGAAGTGTAAGATGTTTCCTGCGATTAACAATCAGGGGAGCTCCACACCGACGACATGGACGGTGCCGTCGGCGACGCGGAACTTCACGTCGCGGCCGGCGAAGGGCATGCCGTAGACGCGGCTGGGGTCGTCGTGGTAGCGGGGCCGTGGGTCCTGGGCCAGCACGTCGCAGAGGGCGCGCAGGTCGGTAGCCGTGAACAGCCGGGCAACAACGTCGGGGACTTCCACGCGGAGTGGCTGCCACTCATGCCGGTCGACGAAGCCGGAGCGGGCATCGGGGTGGGCATCGGCGTAGCTGACGTAGGGCTTGATGTCGTAGATAGGCGTGCCGTCCATCAGGTCGGCACCGAGCACGTGGATGACGGGACCCTCGTCGGGCGTCAGCTCCACACGGTCGAGCCTGACGCACGACAGCCCGAGGCGGTTGGGACGGAAAGGCGACCGCGAGGCAAACACCCCCACCCGCTCGTTGCCGCCAAGTCGCGGCGGACGGACGGTTAAGCCCCCCTCAGTCCCCCCAGTAGGGGGAGGATTGGCGGAGAAGCCCCAGATGAGCCAGAGAAAGTCGAAGTCGTCAATACCACGGACGGCCTCCTCGCGACGGAAGTCAGGGGTGAAGACGATGTAGCCAGACAGCGTGGCTGCCAGACCGCTCTGCCGGGGAATGCCGAACTTCGACGTCAGCGGCGAATGGAAATAGGCGATGGGACTGATGTTCACTGGCGGGAGTTATTTGGCGGTGAACACAAAGTCCTCGAGCGTGCAGAGCGACCTCTCCTTGAAATCCGACTTAAAGACGAAGAAGAGGGCGTGCTTGCCTGCCAGCCCCGACAGGCCAGGCAGGGGAATCGGCAGCTCAACAGATTTCCCGACTGGCATGTCGCCCCTCACGTCAACCTTGCCAAGCGTTAAACCGCGCTGCGAAGCCCAAGGGCGGTCGGCCATGACTTCAATGGTTCCGTCGATGCCCTCGGGAATAATCGTCAGCAGCAGCTGCACGTTCTTCTTGTCTTGTAGGGCAGTGAAGTTGAAGTACTTGTAGCCCACGATGGAGCCGTCGGTATTGTTGACCACCTGGTTGGTGTTGTTGCGCAGGTCGTAGGGTGCATCAAACTTGTCGTCGGTACCATAGCTGGCAGCCACATACGAACCGTAGAACGTGTTGTTGGGCCATTCGTGGACGGCAGGCTTCGGACCCGTCAGCCAGCAGGCGATGCCGGCGGAGTGACGCTCCAATGGATTCAGGCCTTCGAGAGCGAAGCCCTCGGAGTTGTATTCGCCCTCGCTGATTTCCACTTTGCCGCCCTTGCCTTCCTCGACCTTTACGTCGATGGGAGCCACCATAGCCTGGCGGGCATACTCGTTGGTGCCAGTCTGACGGTGATAGAAGACATACCAGCGGCCGTGGATCTCGCAGATGGAGCCGTGGGTGTTGCCGTCGGGAACAGCGGAGGCAATGGTGTCGCCCTGCTCGTTGATTTCACGGCCACGACCGTCGATGATGGTGCCGCCGTAGGTCCAGGGGCCGAGCGGATTGTCGCTGTAACAGTAAGCCAGCGTGTAGTTCGACGTGGGCAGGCCGAACTCGCCGTCCTCGGTGAAGCGGCTGTAGATGAAGACGTACTTGTCCTTGATCTTGCGGATGCTGGAGGCCTCGAAGAAGCGGAAGCGCCCCGGCTGGTTGCGCCCGCTGATCATGTCTTCGACAATCTTCGTGCCGGGCTTCACGGTAGCCATTGTCGTCGGGTCGAACTCGGCGGCATAGCTACGCTCGAAGCCCCAGTAGCCATAGACACGGCCGTCGTCATCGACGAAGACGGCTGGGTCGAACTGCAGCACGCCGTCCACCTTGTTCGGGTCGTCTGCGTTCCAGTTGCACACCTCGAACGGGCCGTCGGGGCGGTCGCTCTTGGCAATCAGGCCGTTGCGCATGCCCGTCTGGTCGTTGGGGAACAGGTAGTAGGTCTTCTTGCCCGTGCTGTCGGTCACCAATGTGACGTCGGGGGCATAGAGCACGTCGGCGGTACCTGCTGAGTCGAAGGGTTCGCCCTTGCCGTTCTTGTCGACGACGAGGATGACGCCGTCGTAACGCCAGTTGTTCAGGCTGTCGACCGATGCCGACCACACCACCTGGTCGCGGCCGCAGTATTCGGTTATCAGGTTGTCGTGCGAACCGTAGACGTAGACGCGATACTTGCCCGGCTGGTCGGGGTCTTCGAAGACGTAGGGCTCGCCGTCGGGTATGTGCTCCCAAAGGGGCATATAGGGGTTGCCGACGGTGGTGAGGGTTGTTGGTTGTGCCGATTGTTGGGGCTGGCACGAGGCGGCCGCCAGCATGCAACAGGCAGCTGCCACGGCAATGTTCAGTTTGTTGGTCTTCATATTCGTTGTCGTTTTAATGGTTAATCTTCAATGTTCCGTCCTTCAGTCCGATGGCCTGCGCCTTGAGCACGCCCTTGCCGCGAACGACGGCCAGGCACTTGCCGAAGAAGGCCTTGCGCTGGGGCGATGTGAACCTCATTCCCGACGTTCCGTCGCCTACCCGTAGCCTTTCCATCGACGTCTGACAACCGTTATCGGTGGCCACGACACGGGCATCGCCCTCAGTAGTGAAAAACACCCGGTCCTCAGCCCAAGGGCAGATGTTCCCCTGTGCGTCGACAATGTCGGCGCAAACAAAGCAGAGGTCCTTGCCCTGATAGTCAACGCTAAGGCGCACGGCAGCCGGCTGACCGGCAGTACGGATGGTCTGCTCACAGACCACCTTGCCGTCCTTGCGGCTCACGGCCTTTACCTCGCCCGGCTCGTACTTGACGCGCCAGCCGACGTGGTACTCAGTACAAAGACTATCAGTCCCCCTCTCTTCGGGAGAGGGGTTAGGGGTGAGGCTCTTACGCCTGATGCCCTGCGACTTGCCGTTGACGAACAGCTCCACCTCGTCGGCCTGGTTGTAGTAGGCCCACATATCGATGGTCTGTCCCGGCAGCCAGTTCCAGTGGGGGAAGAGGTGGAGCATCGGCTTGGTGGTCCACTCGCTCTGGTACATATAGTAAGAGTCCTTGGGGAAGCCCGCCAGGTCGATGATGCCGAAGTAAGACGAGCTGGCGGGGAAGCCGTAGGGCGTCGGCTCGCCGATGTAGTCGAAGCCCGTCCAGATGAACTGTCCGCCGACAAACGGATTGTGCTTCACAACATCCCACGTCTCCTCGTGGGTCGACGACCACGAGGCGTGCATGTTGTCGTAGGCCGAACACATGAACGAGGGGTCGGTATAGGGCAGCCACCACTCCTTAGGTGCCGTGTAGACGCTGTCGCTGGGCATCATGTAGTAGCCGCGCGTCTGCAGGGCCGAGACGCTCTCCGAGAAGATGAAGGGCTTGCCGGGGAAGTTCTTAGGCACGTCCTTCACCCACTGGTGGTGGTAGTTGAAGCCGATGATGTCGATGGCCCCGCTCTTGAACAGGTGGTTGCCCGGCGACGGCTCGTTGCAGCCCGCCGTGATAGGGCGCGTCGTGTCGTAGCGGCGCACAATGTCGGCCAGGTGCCGAGTGAGAGACCCACCCCCTTGCCCCTCCCTGTCAGAGAGGGGAGTGGTTTGTTCTGTCACGACTTCATGGGGCATATTCATCAGCAGATTGGCCTCATCAGCGCCCAGCATTTCACTCCCCTCCCTCTCAGGGAGGGGCTGGGGGGTGGGTCTGGGCATGTCAGACTCTCCCTCCCACTGCTCAAGCACCTCGTTGCCTATCGACCACATCAGGATGCAGGGATGGTTGCGGTCGCGCAGCACGAGGTCGGTGAGGTCGCGCTCGTGCCACTCGTCGAAGAAGCGGGCGTAGTCGTTCTGCGTCTTGCGGCGGCGCCACATGTCGAACGACTCGTCCATGACGATGAGTCCCATCGTGTCGCACATGGCCAGCAGCTCCGGGGCCGGCGGGTTGTGGCTCGAACGGATGGCGTTCACGCCCATCGCCTTCAGCTTCACGAGCTTGCGATGCAGGGCATCCTCGCTCAGGGCGGCACCGAGGCAGCCGAAGTCGTGGTGCTCGCAGACGCCGTTCAGCTTCATGTTCTTGCCGTTCAGCCAGAAGCCCGTCGTGGCATCGAACTTGAAGTCGCGGAAGCCCGTCGTGGTCTCCACCTCGTCAACGACCTTGCCGTCGCAGATCAGCTGCGTGCGTACCTTATAAATATATGGGTCTTCGCACGACCACTTCCTCGGTCTCTTGATGCTCGCGGGCCGCCCGTCGCGGTCGAGCCACGTGTTCCTGACCGTCACCTTGCGGCCAGTGGGGTTCTCGTAGTCCACCTCCACCTTGCCGTCGTGAACGTAGACGCCCCAGTGCTTCACGTGGATGGCATTGGTGCGCGTGAGCCACACGTGGCGGTAGATGCCGCAACCCGAGTACCAGCGCGAGTTGGGCTGGTCGCTGTTGTCGACGCGGACAGCCACCACATTGCGGCCCTCGCGGACGTAGGGCGTGATGTCGTACTCGAAGCTGGAGTAGCCGTAGGGCCGCGTCCCCACCTTCTGTCCGTTCACGTAGACCGTCGAGTTCATATACACGCCGTCGAACTCCAGGAACACCTTCTCTCGTGCGTTGTCACTCAGTGACAACGAAAACGTCTTTCTGTACCACCCCACCCCGCCAGGCAGCGCACCGCCGCCGGCACCGCTGGGGTTCGAAGCCGAGAAGTCGCCCTCGATGGCCCAGTCGTGGGGCACGTCGAGTCGGCGCCAGTGGGCGTCGTTATAGTCAACTGCGGCCATCGTCGCAGTATCTGCCAGCACAAAGCGCCAGCCCTTGTCAAAACACTCGCGCTCACGAGCCTGCACAGTCAGCCCCGTCAGCAACAGCACAGCCAGCAATAAAAACTTTCTATTCATACACATCGCCATATTACTCTTTTGTGAACTTATGCTTTTCATTCTGCTCAACATGGTTTAACTATCTCGCCCGATAAATGCGTATGCTGTAATAGACGGCGACGGCCAGCAGCAGGCCGACTGTACCCAAGACGGGCCAGGGCGAGGGCGACTCAAACAGCAGCAGCGAGCAGGGGATTGACAGCGTCAGCAGCAGCAGCGTCAGGGCTGCGACGCGCGTCGAGCGGATGCCCAGTTCGTACTGCCGCGGGGTCTTCATCTCCACGGGCATATTGATAAGGTGGGGGTGATAGGCCACCAGCAGCAGACCAGCACCTACCACAGTCGTGATGACACAGGGAATCACCAGTCCCCACGGCGAGCCGTAGCCGTTGGGATGGCCTCGGCCGTCGAAGTGGGTGGCAACGACGTCGGGAGCCTTGCAGAGCATCCAGATGATGAGCGCCCAGACGATGACGGCCAGCATGGCGAACGCAATCTCGAAGACGGTGCCCTCCTTCGTCCTGTTCACTTTTATCTTCTTCTTTTCCATATCACATCGGGGGGAGTTTACGCACAGCCATGACTGTGGCGGCGGTGCTGACGATACCTACGACCAGTACGGTGAACACGAATGCCGTAACGTTCATGATTCCCGTGACAAACAGCGCTACCAGAATCAGCAGGAGAATCATCTGGACGGCCATGATTAGCATCAATGCTTTTTTCCTATTCATTGTTTTCTTCTTCGTTTGTGGTTTGACCTTGACGATTAGCACCCGCCATCGTCTTTTTCTTCGGCAGACGCTTCGCCTTCCGCAGTGCCTCGGTGATGATCCACTGCAGCTGGCCGTTGGTGCTGCGGAACTCGTCGGCAGCCCAGGCCTCTATAGCGTCCATCGTCTCCGCGTCAATGCGCAGGATGAAACTTTTAGTCTTCTTTTCTGCCATCAATAACGTTCACCGATCAATGATTCAATGTTCCCGCATTCACCACCGGCTGTGCCGAGTCGTCGCCGCAGAGCACGACGAGCAGGTTCGAGACCATGGCGGCCTTCTTGTCGTCGTCAAGCTCAACGATGTCCTCGTTCGACAGCTTGTCGAGCGCCATCTTCACCATCGAGACGGCACCCTCCACAATCTTCTCGCGGGCCGTAATGATGGCCGAGGCCTGCTGGCGGCGCAGCATCACGGCGGCAATCTCCGGAGCGTAGGCCAGATAGTTGATGCGGGCCTCGACCACCTCGATGCCGGCCAGGGCCAGCCGCTCGTCGAGCTTCTGCTCCAGCTGCTGGTTAATCTCGTCGCCGCCGTCGCGCAGCGTCGGCTCGTTAGCCGCCCCCTTCGGGGGGAGGTTGGAGGGGCCTTCATCGTCGTAGGCATACTGGCCTGCCACCTGGCGCAGGGCGGCGTCGCTCTGCACCTTGACGAAGTTCTCCAGCGCGTTCATCAGTCCCTTTGTGTCCGAGCCGATACTGTTGGGGGTGGCGGCCATCGTCTGCGAGTCAATCTCGAACAGGGCCTTGTACGTGTCCTTCAGCTTCCACACCAGCACCAGGCCAATCATCACCGGGTTGCCCACCTTGTCGTTCACCTTGATGGGCTCGGCGTCGAGGTTGCGTGCGCGCAGGCTCACCTTCTTGGCCGTGTAGAACGGGCAGATCCAGTAGAAGCCCGTCCGGCTGAACGTGCCGCTGTACTTGCCGAACCACGTCGTCACCCGTGCCTCGTTGGGCTCCAGCATCAGGAAGCCGCACCACATGATGATGTTCACCAGCAGCAGCAGACAGCTGCCGCCCAGCATCCAGCCTCCTGCGTGGCCGTTGCTGGCGTCGAGCAGAATAATACTGCTTATAATGAAGTAAGCCGACAACGCCAATACGGCCAAGTTCACGAACAGCATCAGGAAGCCGTTCATCACAAATCCATTGAATTGATACTCTTTTGTTTCCATAATAATTAACGTTTAATAGTTGATATCATTTTGATAGCGCAAAGATATACCTAAATTTTGGAATGACAATGGAAACGGGCGAAACATTAACGACAATTAACAGTAAGAGGGCAACTCCCTCGGAAGGAGCGCCCTCTTGCTGTTGACAGGTGTCTGAGCTGTTACTTCACAAGAATCTTGTTCACGGTGCCGTCCTCCTGACGGACGATGTTCAGCCCCTTCTGGAGCGCCGATGTGCGGCGGCCGTCGAGGCGGTAGTATTCCGTTGGTGAAGGGTGAAGGGTGAAGGGTGAAAGGAGGATAGGCTCTACTGACACGGGATTATCAACGACCTTGTAGCGGAACTCGGCCACGTCGCTCTCGGCCATGCCGTTGGCAACGGCCATCGCGCGGATGGTCAGTTCCTCGCCGGTGGCGGTGATGGGGCCGGTGTAGGTCATCACATTGGCGTTCTGGGCGTCGCAGGGGCAGGAGCCGTCCAAGGTGTAGA
>JAFPVW010000073.1 GCA_017395215.1 Prevotella sp.
CAAAGGTGCAGACGACTTTGCCAAACTACACTCCATAGCGGAAACTGCCATGAAGAATGGAAACTCCAAATTCAATGCGATTCTTGCTGTCGTACAACAGTAAGACAAGTACTCATGCCATGGGGGTGCTGAGTAGTTACAAGTAACGCCGCAAAAGTTAAATTCCTATAATTCCTCGTGACGTCGTGCAAGATTTCCGCATTTCTCAGTTATATAGTTAGAGCGTAATAACAATCACATATAATGATGAAACAAGCAAAAGAAATCATCCTTACCCTGCTGGCCGTGTGTCTGTTCATGGCTTGTAGCAGCGACGAAGAGTCCGATGCCTATCAGTACGAGGAAAGTCCTGTCTCGCTCGATGGCACATGGCATATGGCCGGGGCTTACTTTTCATTCGACGGCGTCAGCGAATTTAAAGTTCAGCCTGGTGACGTCACCGTCAGTTTCAATCCCGACCGTACCATGCAGGTGGTCAACAAGTCTGAGACCAGTCAGATGAAGCAATTCTATGCCTCTGGCCTCTATTCCTACGAGGTCATCAGTTCCCAAACCAGCCCATCTGACGGCACCGTGTTTACCCTCATCAGTATCGAAGGCCAAAAGTGCACTTACTGGTTCAGGGACGGGCTACTCACGCTCGATTTTGGAATGGCATACGATGCCCCGGGCTATTACTTCAAGAAACTGAAAAAGTAAAATGTAATTTGTAATATTCTCCCCCCCTGTCTCGCAGCAACCAGGCGCCACCTCTTTATGACGAGGCGGCGCCTGGCGAACGCGGTGAACTGACGTAGTGTGGCCTGCCGACGCAGGGCTACAGGGCCTTCAGGAACTCGACCTCGACGATGCGGAGCTCGCTCTTGGTGTTGCCGCCGTCCTTGGCCTTGAAGAGGTCGAGCTCGCCGGCGGCGGGCTCTGCCACCTCGACGATGCCGCCGAAGGCGTCCTTGTCCTTGCCGGCACCACGCAGGCGGATGGTGATCTCGTCGGTCTTGACGCGCCGGGTGGGGGTGATGTGTATGTAGCCGAGGCTGCGCTCGGTCTCGCCGCTCCAGATGAGCTGTCGGCCGGCGAAGATCTCAAGCGGGTAGCTGCGCAGGCGCCAGCCGGTGAGCTTCATGCAGATGTCGTCGACGACGGTTTTCTCTGCCAGCCGATAGGTGATCCAGGCTGTGGAGAGGCGGCCGTCGTTCTTCCATTCCGACAGTTCGTTGTCGTCGTAGCTGCGGTTGGCGTTGGCGGGGTCGTAGCCGGCGGTGGCGTCAACAATGTTGACGCATAGCCGACTGTCACGGTAGGAGCTGCCGGCGGGCGTCTCGCCGCGCTGCAGGCGGCCTTTTAGGGTGAGCTGCGGCAGATACTCCTCACTTTTCACTTCCTCACTCTTCACTTCCATATACGCAGGCCTGACGCCGTCGGCATAGGCCGAGAGGCTTATGGGGCCGGGGGTCGGCGTGGTGCGGACGAGAATGCGATTGACGCCGCACTCCACGGGTAGCGACATGGCGCCGACGTAGTTGTCGGAGACGTTCTTCGTGGCGGCAGCATCAAGCAGTCCCTCCTGCCGATGGTCGTCGGGGCGCTGCAGGTCTCGGTTGTTGCGGGCAGCGATGCCGCCTATCCAGCGCCCCTCGCCCCAGAGGCTGAAGTGAACCATGCGGTTGTCGAGCGGGCAGCGGCGTCCCTGCTTGTCGACGACCTCTACCTGGACGAGCACCATGTCGGCGCCGTCGGCCTTCGTGCCCTCGGGGTTACTGATGGCGGTCAGCTTCAGCTCGTGAGGCTCGCCGGCGGTCTCCAGCTTGTAGCGGCTGCCGTCGGAACCTACGGCTTCGAGCACGCCCGGCTCGTAGTGGACGTCGTCGAAGGTGAAGAGGTAGCGATAGCTCTGACGGCCACGACCCAGCGAGCGGCCGTTAAGGAAGAGTTCGACGGAATCGGCAGTAGAGACGACGTAGACGGGCTTAGCCTCACCCCCAGCCCCTCTCCCGAGGAGAGGGGAGTGATTACCTTTGCTGTCGGTTGAACTGTCGGCAGAACTATATACTCCCCTCTCCTTGGGAGAGGGGTAGGGGGTGAGGCTCCAATGGCCTATGATATACGTCTGCGGCGTCTCAGGCTCGACCCAGCCGTTCCACATGACCTGATGGGCAAAGAAGGCGTCCTTGGGAATGCGCATGGCATCGGTGACGCCGCTGGTGCGGTAGTTCGACTCGCCGCGATGGTGGGTGTTGGTGTCGCTGAACACGATCTTCACGCCGCCCGACGAGACGCGGGTGCCGGTGCCGGGACGCTCGCGCCAGTAGTCGTACCAGCGGCGCACCATCTCGATGGCAAACTGGTCCATGTTGTGGTTGTACTCGCGAGCAGGATTGCCGCGATAGAGCGGACCGTCGCCCTCGCGATGGTAGGGGTAGCTCCACTCGTCCCAGTACTTGCGCAGCCCCTCGTCGCGGCAGTACTCCATGGCCCACATGGGGTGCTTCCGGGACTTGTTGATATAGAGCATCTCGCCGCCGTACTCCGCCTCGTCGATGTCGAGCATCTCGCGGCTGCCGATGGCGCGGCCGCCGTGGGGGTCGTATGCGTCGCGAATGGCCTTCATCTCGAGCATGTGCTCGCGGCTGATGCTCTCGTTGCCGCACTCATAGAAGAGGATGGAGGGGTTGTTGCGGTTGTAGATGATGGCATCGCGCATCAGGGCGGTGCGCTGCTGCCAGCGGGCACCCTCAACGTCCTTCTCGGCATCGCCGGCGGGCATGGCCTGGGGCAGTCCGACACGGTCGCACGACTCGACGTCCTGCTTCCACGGCGTGACGTGCATCCAGCGCACCATATTGCCGCCCGACTCCACCATGAGGCCGTTGCTGTAGTCGCTGAGCCAGGCGGGCACGGAGAGTCCCACGCCGGGCCACTCGTTGCTGGTGCGCTGGGCGTAGCCGTGGACCATCATGCAGCGGTCGTTGAGCCATATCTTGCCCTCGCCGAAGCGCGTCTTGCGGAAGCCCGTGCGGGTGATGACGAGGTCAGCCCCCTCCAGACCTCCCCCCGAAGGGGAGGCTTTTTCTCCTCCCCATCCCTCCAGACCTCCCCCCGAAGGGGAGGCTTTCAGCGAGGTCTTGACGGTGTAGAGGTAGCCGTAACCCCACGACCAGAAGTGGAGGCCGCCGACCTGCTGACGGGCGCTGACGGTGCGCGTCTCGCCCGGCTGCATGGTGACGGGGGCACTCTGGAACCGGGCCACCTCGCGGCCGTCGGCATCAATCAGCTGAACGTGATAGGTGAAGCTGTGGGCACGGGTGTCATCGTTCCTGACCTGGCTCTCAGCATGGATGACGGCCTTGTGGTTTTGGACGTCGATGTCGGTGGCATAGACATACGTCCCCGTTGTGCCGAGGTTCGAGTAGAGGGGCAGCGTCTGGTAGAGCTTATCGGTGATGTGGAGCCACACGTTCTTGGGCAGACCGCCGTAGTTAGCGTTGAAGTTGCGGTCGTTCCACTGGTAGCGGCTGTTGAGGGTGCGGTCGCGGTACTGCCAGGAGTTGTCGCAGCGCACGGTGAGCACGTTCTCACCTTCTGTAATATAAGGTGTGAGGTCGAAGCCGAAGGCCATGACGCCATTGTCGGAGAATCCCACGTGATGGCCGTTGAGGTAGACGTCGGCTCCCTGACGGGCGCCCTCGAACTCAATGAAGTATTTAGCCCCCTCCTGACCTCCCCCCGAAGGGGAGGCTTTAAATACTTTGCGGTACCAGACGACGGTGTCGGTCAGGTCGACGATGTCCTTGCGGAACGCCTCGTCGCCGTTGAAGGCGTAGGGGAGGGTGACGCGTTTAGCCCCCTCCCATCCTCCCCCCGAAGGGGAGACTTTCAGGTCGCCGATGTGCAGTTCCCAGCCGGCATTGAAGTTGATTTTCTGACGCTCCACAGCCTGCGTACACACAGCGAGAAGCACCATGATGAAGAATGAAAGAATCCGTCTCATACCTTATTTTATATACACCTTTTGTCCGTTCTTAATATACAAACCGCGCTTCGGTGTCTGAACACGACGACCTTGCAGGTCATAGACTTCTGAGGACTGGGGGATGGTGTAATTGGGCATCGTTCCGACAGAAGTCGTAATACCTCGGTTCTGCACCCGCTCGGCCTCGGCCCAAGCATCGGCGTCGCGCTTCACGTCGCTGCCAAGATAGTAGCCGGTGTTGGTGGGCTGGTTGTAGCCGATGTTCTCGTTGAGTGCCGACATCCAGTAGCAGTGGTCGGTCATCAGCCACGGGAACTTATGCGTCGTGGGGTACCAGGTGCTGAATATCTTGATGTCCTGCAGACGGGTGGCGTCGGGCAAGATGACCTCCTCGCGCCAGTCGCCGAGTATGTCGCCATACCATGAGGGGTTCGACTTCGTGCCGTTGATGAACGTCTCCGAGTAGCGGTACATGGTGAACGTGCGACCGTACTTCGGACTCTGGATAATGTTGTCCTCAATGAGCTGGCGCGAGAGGTTGCCGTCGAACCAGACGGCCATGCCGCAGCCGCCCTTCTGGCCCTTGGTGTTGATGGTGGTCTCGGTGCCGTCCTGCTTGATGTAGTTGCCCTGATAGTAGAAGAACTCGCAGCCGGGGTATTCGGGGAAGAAGTCGCCCACGAGGCAGCGGCCCATGTCGTTGTCGCTGGCAGCGTCCTTCTTCCAGATGACGGAGCCGTCGCGGGCGTCGTGCAGCGCCACCATCGTCTTGCCCGTCTCTAAGCAGTGGAACATCTGCAGGCCCTCTCGACTGGGCAGGAACTTGCCCACGTGGTTGGCATCGCCGTGGCCCAGGCGGGTGTTCCACAGGCCGATGCCGTCGTCGTCGACCGCCATCGAGCCGTACATCACCTCGTCGAGCCCGTCGCCGTCGAGGTCGGCCACATTGAGCGAGTGGTTGCCCTGGGCGGCGTAGGTGCTGTGCTTCTTGCCGTCCTTGCCGGTGCCCTTGTCGTTGGTGTCGAAGCGCCAGCGCCGGGTGAGCAGTCCGCCGCGCCAGTCCCACGCCTCGATGACGGAGCGGGCATAGACGCCGCGCCCGATGACCACGGAGGGCAGCCCCGACTCGTCGAAACAGCCCACGCCGACGCGGAACGAGCAGGCGCGCTTCCAGTAGTCGTCGCCCCAGGCGCTGCTGGTCTCGCGGGCTATGAAGTTGTCGCGGGCCAGCTCGCGGCCCGTCTTTCCGTCGATGATGCTGATGAACTCCGGCCCTGCCGAGCTGTAGTGGTCGACCCATCCGGGACTGCTCGAATTGAGGTTGCCCCACGTGCGGTAGTCGATCTTGCCGTCGCCGTTGACGTCAGGAATCTCCGTGCCGTCGCCGAACACCGTGCCCTCGCAGGTGCGGATGGCCATCTCGGCACAGCCGTCGCCGTCGAAGTCGGCCACGGCGAATGAGGACGAGTTGCCGAGGATGATGCCCGGGCCGCCCTTGACGCGCCAAAGGAGCGTGCCGTCGAGCTTATAGGCGTCCCAGATGACCGCCCAGAGGCAGTCCTGCTGCGAGTAGCTGGCGCCGGAGCCGTCGCTGACGATGTTGCCCGAGGCGTCCTTCACGCTCTGCAGGCGCTTCACCACAATCTCGAACTCTCCGTCGCCGTCGAGGTCACCCACGCTCACGTCGTTGGCCGTATAGACAATCTTCTTGGTGTCGGCATACACGTCCTTCGTGTCGGCCAGGGGGATGCTGACGTAGGGCAGTCCGCCGCTGACCTGGGCCTTCGTCAGCGTGAACGTCGACAGCGTCTCGTCGCTGCCCGAGTAGGTCAGCCGGTAGTGGTTGTCGGCGGTCTTGCTGGCCGAGGCGTCCTGGAAGCACGTGCGGTTGCGTATGTTGGTGGCTATCTTCTTCTCAGCGGCCGTGCCGATGGCGCGGTAGAGGTCGAAGCCCGTCGTGGCATCGTCGCCGGGCAGCATGCGCCACGTGACGAGCACCTTGCCCGTATGCTGCTGGTAGTCGCCAAGTGAGGCGTCCTTCTTGTCGTTGATACTGGCCCAGAGGGCGCGGCTGTTCAGGTTGTTAGTCTGGGCCATAACCGCCACGCTGAGGCTGACGGTCAAAGCCAAAGAAATCACTTTGTAGTGCATAGATATGATATTAGTAGTTCGTTTGCGCCTGCAAATTTACAAAAAACGAGCGAAAAAAAGCCAGTGAGCGCAGAAAATACAGAAAAAATGCCTAAATTTGCAGCGATTAGACATTAATGAATCAGACATGAACATCATCGTATCACAGGAAATAGAACAGGTGTGCCCCGGATTCGTGGGTGCCGCCGTCGAGGCACAGGTGGTTAACACGCCCTTCTGCGCCCCGCTCTGGGACGAAATTCACGAGTGGGAGGAGCGATTCCGGCGCGACCTGACCACCGAGTCGCTGAAGTCGCTGTCGGGCATCGCTGCCACGCGGGCCGTCTATAAGAAGTGTGGCAAAGATCCTTCGCGCTACCGCCCGGCTTCCGAGCAGCTTATCCGCCGGATGCTGCAGGGCAAGGAACTCTACCAGATTGACACGCTCGTCGACCTGGTGAACCTTGCCTCCATCGCATTCGGCTACAGTATCGGCGGCTTCGATGCTGACAAGATAGTGGGCGACACGCTCACCCTGGGCGTGGGCCGCGAGGGTGAGCCTTACGAGGGTATCGGGCGCGGCATGCTCAACATCGCCGGACTGCCCGTCTACCGCGACGCGCAGGGTGGGGTAGGGACACCTACCAGCGACAACGAGCGCACGAAGATGACGCTCGGCACCACTCATCTGTTAGTGCTTATCAATGGCTACGACGGCGACGAACAGCGTGTGCGCCAGAATGCCGAGTTTATCCAACAACTTGTCCGCAAGTACTGTCAGAGCGACGGCGGCAGCTATCATGTCTACCGATGATCAAGACACTCTATAAGCAAATCGGCGACTACTGGAAAGCGTCGCTGCTGACGCCCGTCTGGACGGCTCTTGAGGTGGTGATGGACGTGCTCATTCCCTACGTCACGGCCTCGCTCATCGACAAGGGCATCAATGCGGGCAGCATGGAGAATGTGTACCTCTATGGGGCCGTGATGATTGGTATGGCGTTCCTCTCGCTGGGCTTCGGCATACTGGCAGGGCGCTCGGTGGCCTACGCCGCCACGGGCTTCGCCGCCAACCTGCGCCGGGCGATGTACCGCAACATCCAGCGCTTCGCCTTCTCTGACATCGACAAGTACTCCACCTCGGGACTGGTCACGCGCATGACTACCGACGTGTCGAGCCTGCAGAACGCCTACCAGCAGATACTGCGCATCACCGTGCGCGCCCCTTTCCGGCTGGTGCTGAGCATCGTGATGTGTCTGGTCATTGACGCGCGGCTGTCGTTCATCTTTATCATCGCGATGGTCATCCTGAGTTTCTCGCTCTACAACATCATCTCGCGGGTGGCCCGACTGTTCCAGCAGGTATTCGTGAAGTACGACGAGCTGAACCAGAGCGTGCAGGAGAATATCCAGGCCATCCGCGTGGTCAAGGCCTTCGTCCGTGAGGACTTCGAGAACCAGAAGTTCTCACGCGCCGCCGAAGGCCTCTATAGATTATATGTACGCGCGGAGAGTCTCATGGCACTGAACCATCCCGTGATGAACATCGTGGTCTATGGCTGCATCATCGCCCTCTCGTGGTGGGGTGCGCAGTTCGTTGTCGGCGGTACGCTGACCACGGGGGAGCTGACCTCGCTCTTCACCTATGTGATGTCAATCCTGCAGTCGCTGATGATGCTGTCGATGATCTTTGTGATGCTGACGCAGAGTGCCGCCTCGGCCAAGCGCGTCAGCGAGGTCATCGAGGAGCAGCCCGACATCGTGAATCCCGACAATCCCGTCTACGAGGTCAGTGATGGCAGCGTGGAGTTCCGGGGGGTAAGGTTTGACTATAAGCCCACCCCCGGCCCCTCCCCAAGGGAGGGGGGCGGAGAATACCAGACGCCCCTCCCTTGGGGAGGGGGCGGGGGTGGGCTTCACCGCCGCTCCGCCCTCTACAACGTCTCGTTCAGCATCGGCAGCGGCGAGACCATCGGCGTCATCGGCGGTACGGGCTCGGGCAAGTCGACGCTCGTCAACCTCATCTCGCGGCTCTACGACGTGGGGCAGGGCGAGGTGCTCGTCGGCGGGCGCAATGTCAAGGACTACGACCTGGCTACGCTGCGCAATGAGGTGGCCGTCGTGCTGCAGAAGAATACGCTCTTCTCGGGGACGGTGCTTGAGAACCTGCGCTGGGGGAAACCCAACGCCACACTGGAGGAGTGCCGCGAGGCGTGCCGTCTGGCCTGTGCCGACGAGTTCATCGACCAGATGCCCGACGGCTATGACTCGCGTATCGAACAGGGCGGCACCAACGTCTCGGGCGGACAGAAGCAGCGCCTCTGTATTGCCCGCGCCCTGCTGAAGCGGCCGAAGGTGCTGGTGCTCGACGACTCTACGTCGGCGTGCGATACCCAGACCGACGCCAAGATTCAGCGCGCCTTCCGCGAGGAACTGCCCGCGATGACGAAACTCATCATTGCCCAGCGCATATCGTCGGTAGAGCATTGCGACCGCATTCTCGTGATGGACAATGGCGTGGTCACTGGCTACGACACCCACGAGCGGCTGCTGAAGACCAATGCGCTCTATAAGGAGATTTACGACATACAGACCGCCGACTGCGGCGACTTTGACAAGAAAGGAGGTGCAGCATGAGACAGCCCAACTTCGGAGGACCGCGTGGCCCGCACGCCCAGAATCAGGGCGGCATACAGAAGATTGACCGTAAGACGCGCAACATCATCTGGCGCATGGCCCGGCTGGTGCTTGGCGACTATAAGCTGAGCATCGGCGTGGTGCTGGTGTGCATCGTCGTCACATCTGTCACGACGCTCGCCTCGACGCTCTTCACGCGCACCTTGATTGACGACTATATCGTGCCTCTGACGCAGACGGACAATCCCGAATATCATTCTCTGGCCCAGATGCTCTTCAAGCTCGGCCTCATCCTGCTGGTCGGCGTCGTCTGCTCCTACTTCTACAACCGCCTGATGATCAACGTGTCGCAGGGCACGCAGCTGAAACTGCGTAAGCTGATTTTCGAGCGGATGGAGCGGCTGCCCATCAGCTACTTCGACCAGCGGCAGCATGGCGATATCATGTCGGTCTATACCAACGACGTCGACTCGCTTCGCCAGATGATTTCGACGGCCTTGGCCCAGGTCTTTAATTCGGTCATCACCATCGGCGTCACCTTCGCCTCGATGATTGTGCTCAGCGTACCGCTGACGCTCGTCAGCTGTCTGATAGCCGCCGTGATGATGTTCACCACCACGAAGCTCGGCCAGCGGTCGCGCCGCTACTTCCGCATCCAGCAGGAGAGTCTTGGCCGCGTCAACGGCTTTATCGAGGAGATGATGACCGGCCAGAAAGTGGTCAAGGTGTTCTGCCGCGAGCAGCAGGCCATCAGCGACTTCGAGGCCATCAACGAGCAGCTGCGCTCGTCGGCCTGCAGTGCCAACCGTATCGCCAATATCGTGATGCCCGTCAACGGCAACCTGTCGAACCTCGGCTACGTGCTCATCGCCGTCGTCGGCGCAACCATAGCCCTTCACCCTTCACTCTTCACCCTTCACCTCTCACTTGGAACGATAGTGGCCTTCCTGACGCTGAACAAGAGCTTCACGCAGCCCATCACCCATGTGTCGCAGCAAATCAACTCCGTGCTCAATGCTGCCGTCGGTGCCGAGCGCGTCTTCACGCTGATGGATGCCGAGCCTGAGGTGGACGAAGGTCGGTGGAGGGTTGAAGGTGGAAGGTGGAAGGAGGATACTCCTGCTGGTGACAGTAATCTCCTTCAACCCTCCACCCTCAACCTTCAACCTTTAAGAGGCGACGTCGACTTTACCGATGTGGACTTCAGCTATGTGCCCGAAAAGCAGGTGCTCTTTGACATCGACATCAACACGCAGCCTGGTCAGAAGATAGCCTTCGTGGGCGGCACCGGAGCCGGTAAGACCACTATTATCAACCTCATCAACCGCTTCTACGAGACGCAGTCGGGGCAGATTCTCTACGACGGCATACCCATCAAGGACATCAGCAAGTATTCTCTGCGCCGCTCGATGAGCATCGTGCTGCAGGAGACGCATCTTTTCACCGGCACCGTACTCGAAAACATCCGCTACGGACGGCTCGACGCTACCGACGACGACTGCGTACGTGCCGCCCAGCTCGTCGGTGCCCACGACTTCATCCGCCGCTTGGCCAATGGCTACCAGACCGTCCTCTCAGGCGACGGCGGCAACCTCAGTGCTGGCGAGCGCCAGCTTCTGGCCATCGCCCGTGCCGCCGTGGCCGACCCGCCCGTGCTCATTCTCGACGAGGCCACCTCATCGATTGACACGCGCACCGAGCAGCTCGTGCAGTGCGGCATGGACACCATCATGCAGGGTCGCACCACGTTCGTCATTGCCCACCGTCTCTCCACCGTCCGCAATGCCGACCAGATCATCGTCCTCGACCACGGGCGCATCGTCGAGCACGGCAGTCACGCCGAGCTCATGGCTCAGCGTGGCCGCTACTATCGGCTCAACGTCGGTGGCGACACGGATCTGCTGAAGTGATTGTTGAATTTCTCTACCCGCCGGGTAGAGAGCCTGTACCCGCCAGTAAACGCACCGTTTACCGCCGGGTACAGGTGCGTTTACTGGCAGAGCGGAACAGAATCAACTACTTAGCCCAACTTTGACCCCTCTGAACAATTTTCCATGAATTTCGGTGTGATTTGGCGGTGTGAAATGGTCTGAAAGCCTCTGTTCCCGTGGTTTTGAGCCTGCGAATCCGTTTTGTAGTACACAG
>JAFPVW010000074.1 GCA_017395215.1 Prevotella sp.
CTGTCGAGTGCGGCTACTGGCACCTGTGGCGCTTCAACCCAGCTCTGGCCGAGGAAGGCAAGAATCCGTTCAGCCTCGACTCTAAGGAGCCGAACTGGGCTAACTTCCACGACTTCCTGATGGGCGAGGTTCGCTACCTGTCAGTGAAGAAGGCTTATCCCAACGAGGCCGAGGAGCTCTTTGCCGAGGCTCAGCGCATGGCTCAGATACGCTACAAGACCTACGTCCGCAAGACGCAGGAGAACTGGGAGGATTAAGAAAGTCAGATAATACTATCGATAACTCCGGGCAGGAACTTTGACTGCTCGGAGTTTTTTATTTTTTAGAAGCGGTAAGATGCCCGTATAACAGGGTATAACATAGAAGGTAAGCACTCTTAGAAGTACACTTTGTAACAGTTGCAGTTTGTTTGTACCTACATCAGATAAGTACAGGTTATTCAACCCAAATCGGTCATTAGACAGGTTGTTCACTGGTGTCTGGTGTGGCGCGAGTTGCTATAATTAGAGCTACTTGAAGGGGTGAAAGTAGGACATTCCGAGCCTAATGACTGATTAGGGTTTCCACAAAAACAATACTTCAGAGGAAGCCATAAAGCTGATCAGCTCTGTGGCTTCCTCCGTTGGGTTATAAGACCGTCATCGAAGTTTTCTGTACTTATTTCTTCTCTTCCATCGTTCCCTCGATGTAGAGACGGGTCATTTCTACTTTGCCGTTTGTGCGGACCGTGATAGACTTCTTGAAGTGTCCGGGGAATTTGCCTGTACCGTTATAGGTAACCTTGATGCTGCCCTTTTCGCCTGGCTTTACGGGATCCTTTGTGTACTCAGGAACGGTGCAGCCGCAGGAGGCGACGGCCTGGTTGATGACCAATGGCTGGTCGCCGACGTTTGTAAACGTGAAGGTACAGGTGACTACGGGAGCACTCTCGGAAAAGGTTCCGAAGTCGTTGGTGAGTTTGTCAAACTTGATTTCGGCTTGAGCCGAGACGAATGTAATGCCACAGATGAGCATCAGCACTGTAAGTAATGTCTTTTTCATATCTTCGTTCTTTTTTGTTTCTTTGGAACAAAAGTAATCATTATTATTGAAGAAGAGTGTAACATAGTTGAAGATTTAATACGCTTTACGTTTTTTTAACTGTAAGACAGTGTTGCCGTATCGGATTATTGTCGTATTTTTGCACAATAAATGGTTATATAAGAAGGAAAAGATGAAAGACAGCATTATTATTCTCAGCGGCGGTATGGACTCCGTGACGCTGCTCTACGACCAGCAGGAGCGCATAGCGCTGGCCGTCTCGTTTGACTATGGCTCGAACCACAATGCGCGTGAGATCCCCTTTGCCCGACTGCACTGCGAGCGGCTGGGTATTGAGCATCTGGTGATATCCCTTCGGTTTATGGCCCAGTATTTCGAGAGCTCGCTGCTACAGGGCGCCGACGCCATTCCCGAGGGCCATTATGCCGACGAGAACATGCGGTCGACGGTGGTGCCCTTCCGCAACGGCATCATGCTCAGCGTGGCCATCGGGCTGGCCGAGAGCCGTGGGCTGAAGCACGTGATGATGGCCAACCACGGCGGCGACCACACCATCTATCCCGACTGCCGGCCGGAGTTTGTGGCGGCCATGAGTGAAGCGGCCCGCACGGGAACGTTTCCCGGCATCACGCTGCTCTGCCCGTTCACCTGTCTGACGAAAGCCCAGATTGCCGCCCGAGGACGCGAATTGGGCATCGACTACGCCGAAACATGGTCGTGCTATAAGGGCGGCGAGCGCCACTGCGGCCGCTGCGGCACATGCGTTGAGCGGCGCGAAGCGCTGGCTGAGGCGGGTATCGACGACCCGACGGAGTACGAGGGTGAATAAAAACGGCGACTACGAATTTCACGAATTCTACGAATTATTAGTGCTGGCGATGAGCCATGCAATTCGTAGAATTCGTGAAATTCGTAGTCGTAATACCTTACTGCTGTAGTAGATACTGCTTGAAGTCGCTGAACTCCTTGGTCATCGGGACGCTCTGCTTCTCGCCGCGCATGAAGGCGGCAAGACGCTCGGGAATCTCGACGTCGATACCGAGGATGTCGTCGACCTTCTCCTTGAACTTGGCGGGGTGGGCCGTCTCGCAGAACACGCCGGCCTCGCCCTCATGCAGTCCGTCGACAAGGGCCTGATAGCCGCAGGCGCCGTGGGGGTCGAGCACATAGCCCGTCTCTGCATAGCACTGGCGCATGGTCTCGCGTATCTGGTCGTCGGTGTAGGTGGCGCCGCTGATGAGGCTTGCAATGCGCTCGTGGCTCTTGCCGTAGAGGTCGTAGATGCGTGCGAAGTTCGAGGGGTCGCCCACGTCCATTGCGTTGGCCAGTGTCTGTACTGAGGGCTTCGGCTCGTACTTGCCCGTCTGCAGATAGTTATAGAAGACGTCGTTGGCATTGTTGGCAGCGATGAACCGCTTGACGGGCAGCCCCATCTCGTGGCCGAAGAGTGCGGCGCAGATGTTGCCGAAGTTGCCCGATGGAACGCAGATGACGAGCTCGTCAGCCTTGCCGAGCGCCTTCATCCGGGCGTAGGCGTTGAAGTAGTAGAACGCCTGGGGCAGGAAGCGGGCCACGTTGATGGAGTTGGCCGACGTGAGCTTCATGTGCCTGTTCAGCTCATCGTCCATGAAGGCCGACTTCACCAGGGCCTGACAGTCGTCGAAGACGCCGTCGACCTCGACAGCCGTAATGTTCTGGCCCAGCGTCGTGAACTGGCACTCCTGTATGGGGCTGACCTTACCCTTGGGGTAGAGCACGTAGACGTGGATGCCCTCGACGCCGAGGAAACCGTTGGCTACAGCCGAGCCCGTGTCGCCAGAGGTGGCTACGAGGACGTTCACCAGGTCGCTCTTGCCCTCCATGCGTATGAAGTACTGCAGCAGACGGGCCATAAAGCGTGCGCCGACGTCCTTGAAGGCGAGGGTGGGGCCGTGGAACAGTTCCAGTGAGTAGATGTTGTCCTTGACTTTCACTACAGGGCAGTCGAACTGTAACGTGTCGTAGACGATGTCCTGCAGGGCGTCGAGGTCGACGTCTTCGCCGAAGAAGGCACTGGCTACGTTGTAGGCGATGTTCTGGAACGTCATGTCCTGAATGTCGTCGAAGAAGGCCTTCGGCAGTTTCTTGATTTCCTGTGGCATGTAGAGACCGCGGTCCTCTGCCAGTCCTTTTACCACCGCCTTGTGCAGGTCGGCAATCGGAGCGTTTCCGTTGGTGCTGTAGTACTTCATAACTATTTGGTAATGTGAATATTGTTCGTTTTCGTTTTAGACAACCTCGATACCCTGCTGACGGCACAGTTCGAGGCTCATCTCCTTCAGCTTGAACTTCTGGATCTTGCCCGAGCCGGTCAGCGGGAACTGGTCGATGAAGAAGACGTACTTAGGAATCTTGTAGCGGGCTATCTTGCCGCGACAGAACAGCTGCACGTCCTCGGGCGTCATCTTCGCGCCCTCCTCCAGGATGATGAAGGCGCCGACGGCCTCGCCGTACTTCTTCGACGGCACGGCGGCCACCTGTACGTCGCGGATGCCGGGCATGTGGTAGAGGAACTCCTCAATCTCGCGCGGATAGATGTTCTCGCCGCCGCGGATGATCATGTCCTTGATGCGGCCCGTAATCTTGTAGAAGCCCTGCTCGTCCTTCACGCCCAGGTCGCCGGAATGCAGATAGCCGTTCTTGTCGATGACCTCGGCCGTTGCCTCCGGGTTCTTATAGTAGCCCTTCATCACGTTGAAGCCCTTGCAGCACATCTCGCCCTGCACGCCGACGGGACATTCCTCGCCCGTCTCTGGGTCGAGCACCTTCACATCGACAAACGGGAAGTCGCGACCTACGGTAGTGCAACGCTGTTCGAAGGTGTCGTTCAGGCAGGTCTGCGTCATGCCGGGCGACGACTCCGTCAGTCCGTAAACCGACGTGATGGTCATGTACATCTTCTCCGAGACCTGCTTCATCAGCTCCACGGGGCAGAGACTGCCGGCCATGATGCCCGTGCGCAGGCAGGTGAGGTCGAACATGTCGAACATTGGGTGGTTCAGCTCGGCTATGAACATCGTCGGTACGCCGTAGACCGCCGTACACCGCTCTTTATGTATAGAGGCCAGCACGACGAGCGGGTCGAACTTCTCGACCATCACCTCCGTACAGCCGTGGGTGAGGCAGTTCATCGTGGCCAGCACCACGCCAAAGCAGTGGAACAGCGGCACGCAGACACAGAGTTTGTCGTCCTGGGTGAAGCCCATGTTCTCGCCCGTGAAGTAGCCGTCGTTGGCAATGCCGTAGTGGGTGAGCATCACGCCCTTGGGAAATCCCGTCGTGCCGCTGGTGTACTGCATGTTGCAGACGTCGTAGCAGCTAACTTTGCTTTTCATCTCGTTGAGCGTCTCGTCCTCAATGTTCTGTCCGAGGAGCAGCAGCTCGGCGGTGTTGTACATGCCGCGATACTTCTCCATGCCGATGTAGACAACGCTCTTCAGGTAGGGGAACCGTTCGCTGTTCAGATGGCCGCGCTCGCAAGTCTTCAGTTCGGGCAGCATGGTGTAGGTCATGTCGACGTAGTTACAGTCCCACGTGCCGTCGGTAATGCAGAGCACCTCCATGTCGGAGTCCTTGCAGAGATACTCCAGCTCGTTCTGCTTGTAGTTGGTGTTCACCGTCACCAGTACGGCGCCGATCTTGGCCGTTGCGTAGAGAAACGTCAGCCAGTCAGGGACGTTCGTGGCCCAGATGCCGACGTTCGAGCCCTTTTTCACGCCGATGGCGATGAGGCCCTTGGCCAGGTTGTCGACACGCTCGTTGAACTTCGACCAGGTGAAGCGCAGGTTGCGGTCGCTGTAGACGATGTACTCCTTGTCGGGCGTGGTCTCGGCCCAGTGCTCGAGCCACTCGCCGAGGGTGCGCTCCCAGAGCTGGTAGCCGTCGCTGCCGGTCTCAGCAGGATATGTTCTGTCGGGCAGTGGTCTGCCTGCCATGTCTAAACGACCCACCCCCGGCCCCTCCCTGTGAGGGAGGGGAGTAGTTCCTTTTGTGTTTATGTCTTTTCTTTCCATCAGAATAGTCTTTTAGAACGGGATATATACAACAGCCAGGATTTTTGCACTTTTGCCGGCGGCACCGTGTACGTGGTGCTTCACGATGCTGTCGTAGAAAATGCTGTCACCCTCCTTCAGCGTGTAGGTCTCCTTGCCGTAGGCAATCTCCACCTCGCCGCTCATGACGTAGATGAACTCCTCGCCCTCGTGGGCCGAAAGCTGGTACTCCTGCTGGCCGTTGGGGTTGATGTCGATGATGAACGGCTCCATGTGTCGGCCTGTCTTCTGCTGGGCCAGGGGGTGATACTCCATGTGCTTGCGGGCATCGGTGGCGCCGTTCGAGAAGCTGATGCTGCTGTCGCGCTCACGGTCGGCGGCGCGTGTCACCACAGGCCCCAGGGCGTCGCTGTCGTCGAGGAATGTACCTAAGCGTACGCCTAAGGCGCGGGCAATCTTAATCAGCGGCCCTAACGACGGCAGGTTCTGGTCGTTCTCGATAGATGTAATCTGCTCAACCGACAGACCGCTACGCTCGGCAATCTCCTCAATGCTGAGGTTCTTTGTCTCTCTGATTCCCTTAATCTTGGAACCAATGATTGTGTTGTTGCTTGTCATGTTCTGTTTTATGTTTAGTGTTTAGTGTTTATTGTTTAGTGATTCTTTGTACCATTCGAACAGGCGGTTAACGCCGTCCTCAATCTCCACCTTGTGCGTCCAGCCAAGTGAGTGCAGCTTCTCGACGTCGATGAGCTTGCGCATGGTGCCGTCGGGCTTGGTGGCGTCGAACTCAACGGTGCCCTCGAAGCCAACGGCCTTGACCACCAGCTCCGACAGCTGGCGGATGGTCAGCTCCTTGCCTGTGCCCACGTTGATGTGGCAGTTGCGGATTTCGCCCAGCTTGGGGATGGCTCCGCCGCGACCGGCCGAGTGGTTGCGGTCGACGGCTCCGTCGGTGGCCGCGCCGTAGTGAACGCTCGAGTACTTCTCGATGCCGATAATGTCGCTGAAATCGACGTTCAGCAGCACGTGGACAGAGGCGTCGGCCATGTCCTCGCTCCAGAGGAACTCGCGCAGCGGCGTGCCCGTGCCCCAGAGCACCACCTTATTATTATATATACCGTACTTCGCCAGCACGTCAAGTATGTCGTCACCCCGTGACGACCCGTTGAACCCCTCCACCGGCCTGATGTCGAGGTCGCGGCGTATGGCCTGCCAGTCGCCGTCGTGAATCAGCTTGGCCAGATAGACCTTGCGCATCATGGCGGGCATGACGTGCGAGTTCTCCAAGTGGAAGTTGTCGTTGGGACCGTAGAGGTTCGTCGGCATCACGGCAATGTAGTTGGTGCCGTACTGCAGGTTGTACGACTCGCACATCTTCAGCCCGGCAATCTTGGCGATGGCATACTCCTCGTTGGTGTACTCCAGGGGCGACGTCAGCAGGCAGTCCTCCTTCATGGGCTGGGGTGCGTTCTTCGGGTAGATGCACGTCGAGCCGAGAAACAACAGCTTCCTAACCCCGTGGGCGTAGGACTCCGAGATGACGTTGCACTGGATCTTCATGTTCATCATGATGAAGTCGGCGCGGTAGAGCGAGTTGGCCATGATACCGCCCACGAAGGCGGCTGCCAGCACAACGGCGTCGGGGCGCTCCTCGTCGAAGAATTGCCTGACGGCCACCTGGTCGGTCAGGTCCAGTTCCTTGTGCGTGCGACCCACGAGATTGGTGTAGCCTCGCTGTTGCAGGTTGTTCCAAATGGCCGAGCCCACCAGTCCGCGGTGGCCCGCCACATATATCTTGCTGTCCTTACTGAGCATTGCTTTAAACGTTTATAGCGTGCAAAGGTACTAACTTTTCGCTGAATACCAAAATTTTAGCCTGTTTTTCTTTTCTGCACCTTTACTCAGCTTCATGGCACAGCGTTTGAAATGTACCAAATATAGAACCGACAGATGCCCCTTCCTGAATAAACTGTTAAAAAACGCTATTGCGAGAAAGAAATCTCTGGCCAGCTAATACTGAGTCCCGAAAAAATGATTATATTTGCAATCTCGACAACAAATAATTGGCTTAACGATGATGAGAAGACTAATCCTAATGAGCGCTCTTTTGGCGATGATGGTGGTGCCCGCCTCAGCACAGCGGGGTATGCGCGTCAGGCAGAACGTGCCGACTGACTCGATAAGGCTGAGCGACCCGGCGGTGCTGGCCGACAAGAAGACCAATATGTACTACATGACCGGCACGGGCGGCATGATGTGGCGCTCGGCCGACCTGAAGCTGTGGGAAGGCCCGTTCCGCGTGACGGAGTTTGACGCCGACTCGTGGATGGGGCCGCGACCGATGATCTGGGCTGCCGAACTGCACCAGACGGGCGACGGCTGGTATTACTATTTCGCCACGTTCACCAACCAGGCGGTGAAGATCGACACCGTTCGCGGCAACGTCATCGAGCGGCGCGCCTCGCAGGTGCTGCGCGCCGACAGCCCGATGGGCCCCTACCGTGCTTTCGGCGACGCCACCTACCTGCCTGCCGACCGTCCGACGCTCGACGGCACCTATTGGCGGGACAAGGACGGCAAGCCCTACCTCGTGTTCTGCGGCGAGTGGCTGCAGAACTGGAACGGCACCATCGAGAAGATTGAACTGAAGCCCGACCTCGGCGGCACTATCGGTGAGCCAAAAGTGCTGTTCCGCGCCAGCGACTCGCCATGGAGCCGCGAGAAGGACGAGCAGGGCAACGTGACCTGGAACAAGGTGACCGACGGACCGTTCCTCTTCCGCACCGCAACAGGTCGGCTCGGCATGGTCTGGACCTCGTGGGTCTACGATGTCTACACTCAGGGCGTGGCCTACTCGGAGAGCGGCACCCTCGACGGCCCGTGGGTGCAGGAGCCTGAGCCCATTACTCCGCCCGGCTTCGGCCACTCGATGCTGTTCCAGCGCTTCGACGGCCAGTGGGTGATGTCGGTTCATCACCATTCTAAGGACGCCCGTGGTCGCACCGTCCGCACGCCCCACTTCTTCGAGGTGGACCTCAGCGGCGACAAGCTCAAGATAAAATACTAACGTAAAACAATAAGCTATGAAAAAGATTTTCCATCTGGCACTGGTAGCCATGACGATGCTGGCGATGACGGCCTGCACGAACAAGAGTAAGACAAATAACGGCGTGAACGACTTCAAGATTGGGCGCGGAACGAACGTGAGCCACTGGCTCTCGCAGAGCGAGGAGCGCGGTGAGGCCCGTCGGCTGCACATCCAGGAGGACGACTTCGCACGCCTCGACTCGCTGGGCTTTGACTTCGTGCGACTGCCCATCGACGAGGTGCAGTTCTGGGACGAGGACGGCAACAAGCTGCCCGAGGCCTGGGAGCTGATGACCAACGCCATCAACTGGGCCGTGAAGCACCACCTGCGCACCATCGTCGACCTGCACATCATCCGTTCGCACTACTTCAACGCCGTGAACGAGGGTGGGGCCAGCGCCAACACGCTGTTCACGTCGGAGGAGGCGCAGCAGCAGCTCATCGATATGTGGTACCAGCTGAGCGACGTGCTGAAGGGCTACAGCAACGACTCCGTGGCCTA
>JAFPVW010000075.1 GCA_017395215.1 Prevotella sp.
CTGGCCCACGACGGCCCAGAAGGTGTTGTCCTTCTGCTGCCCGGCGATGGCCTCCTGTTCCTTCTGTTCTTCGGTCTTTTCATTGTCGTCGTCGTCCTTGCAGGACACGACACACGCGCCGAGGCCCACCATGAGGGCGGCCACGAGCGCAAAATTCAGAATGTTTTTCTTCATATACATTATATACATTATTATTTATTATATGTGTATTTACTTGTTCCAGATTCTCCATGTAGGCCAGGAGCCGGTCCTGCCGTCAAGAATCCATGATGGTTCGTCTAAGTTGAGGAATAAGTATGCTATTGCGTTGGCATGTTCTTTCCATGCTTCTGCATCGGTCTTGCCGGTTATTAAGCCTATATGGGTATGGTTTATCAGCTTGTAAGGCGTCAGGTGGATGCCGTCGACGGTGATGTCGGCGTAGTCGCTGTCGCCTCGGTCGTAGCAGGCGGTGACGCGCATGGGCAGCACCGGTGACCGCCACATATCGGTGGTGAACGTGCGGTTATACCATGTCTGCCGGTTGTAGAAGCAGGTGGTGATGTCCAGTCCATGGGCATCGGTCTCGTCAGCGCCACGGGGCGTGCGGGCGGGCTGGTTGGGGTTTCTCACCATCCCGTCCTCTGTCGAAAGGGGCTGGGTGACATACCAGTCGAGGTTGTGCTTTGCTATCATGTCGGCGCTGGCTATGTCCTCCAAGCAGATGTAGTCGGTGCTGAACTGGCTGTTGGTCATTTTCCGCGGGTCATCGGCCGAGGCCACTTTGGGGTAGTGCTCCCAGATGTACCAGATGGGTTCCTTCTTGTCGTTCTGGATGTCTCTGATGATGCGTAGCAAGTGCTGCTTGCCGTCGTTCGACTGGTAGGGAATGCTGACAGCTTCGGTGTCGGAACGCGGGTCTCCATTCTGAGCTGTGATGCGCTGTATCAAGTCGCGTGGGTCTACACTCATGTTTTCCACCATGTTCTGCAAGACACGCGTAAAGCCCACTGGTGTTTCCTTTACAATGGTATTGATATCGTCTTTCCTTCCCGAATTTTGGGAAAAAACCATGTCAAGCCAGAAATAGCCGCGTATGACCTGGTCGCGGGTGGGCAGGTTGGTGGCGTAGTGCTTGTCGGCAGAGGTTGTGATGCCGGCCAGGCTGACGAACTCTGCGTATGGTGTCTTTTCGCTGACCTCGCTGAGCTCTTCTGTGGCTATTCCCGACATGCTGGCCACAAGCCAGATGTTGCCGTAGTCGTCCTTGTAGAGGTCGCCCCATCTGTAGTGTGGCATGCCCGTGTACGCCTCGTTGGTCTGCCATGTCGTCTTGTCGTTGTTGGGGCCGACGGTCTCCTCTGGGTCGTGGCCGTCGTTGTCGCCCTTGGTCAGCTCTTCAGGATAATAGGCGTAGTATCGGTAGACCTCGGTGACGCCGGCGATGGGCTGCTTGTTGTCCCAGCGGCCGTCGCTGGCGAGTTCCTTGCCGGTGAGGGTGCGGAAGGCCCAGCGGGGCTTAGAGTCGCCGAAGAAGTCGTTGTAGCGGTCGAGGAACTGCTGGCCCATCTGCTTGCAGTTGAGTTCGACGTTCTTCACGTTCTTCTCAGGCTTGGTGTAGTCGGCGTGGTGCAGGTTCTTCTCGGTGTCCTTCGTGCCGTTGGTGAAGGTGTACTGGTAGAGCTTGCAGTTCCACGACACGCTGCTCCACCAGCTGTAGCCGTTGCAGAGCAGGCTGATGCCCTCGCGGTCGATGAAGTCGGGCAGGTAGCCCGCGTCGGTGTTCAGGGCCAGGTCGGGTATGTTCAGGTCGTCCCAGGCATCCTGCACCTTCTGCCAGAAGTGCTTGTTGTGGTAGCGCAGGTTGGTGCTGTGGAAGTCGTTGAAGATGGGCAGGCCGGAGGGGCCGAAGAGGCCCGTGCTGCTGTAGTAGCTGATGTTCTCCTGCCACTTGTCGGGGCGGTAGATGGCGTAGAGCAACTCGGCGAAGTTCTGCATCTGCTTCTTGTTCTCGCCAATGCCCGTGGGCACGTAGTAGTCCTCGTAGTCCGCTTTCTGGTCGTCGAAATGTATGTGCTTGATGTTCTTCTCGGGCAGGATGTTCACGCAGGCCCAGTGGCTGTCGCCCTTGCCCTCGGGTCCGAAGGCGGGGCGTATGCAGATCCAGTATTCGTCGAAGTCGTAGATGTCGACGGTAATCTTGCGGCTCACCACGTCGCCGAAGCGGTAGTAAGCCTTGCCGTCGACACTGCCGTTCTGGTTGCCCTGCTCGAGCGACTGGTAGACGATGTGTCGCAGCGTGGGCACCTGGCTGATGCTCACATCGACGGTGGCCCAAGAGGTGCCGTCGGTGGTCTTGCGGTAGGTGAGTGTGCCCACGGCGTCGTTCTTCCACTCGTAGGAGATGGTGTTCTCGTCGATGGCGACGGTCTCGGCATCGCCCACGTTGACCAGGTTCAGGAAGTTCTGCACGGCAGCCTCCATGGAGTTGGTGCTGACGATGCGCGTCAGCGGGTCGCCGTCGGCCTCAGTGCCGATGGTGGGGGTGAAGGTGCGGCCGGCGTAGTCGTCGGTGTAGTTCTCCATGCTGACCAGCTGGCCCACGACGGCCCAGAAGGTGTTGTCCTTCTGCTGCCCGGCGATGGCCTCCTGTTCCTTCTGTTCTTCGGTCTTTTCATCGTTGTCGTCGTCCTTGCAGGACACGACGCCCGCGCCGAGGCCTACCATGAGGGCGGCCACGAGCGCAAGGTTCAGAATTCTTTCTTTCATGTAGTTATCGTAGTTAGTAAATGTTATTGTCAGAGCATAAGCAGATATACAAGCAGCATCGCTGCGGCCACTACTGCCAAGGCCAGCATCCACAGCAGCAGGTCGAGGCCGTAGCTGTCGAACCAGTTGCAGAGGCTGTCGAGCCATTCGCTGCTTTCACGGAGATGGTGGAACAGTCTGTTCATGGGAGGCTGACGGTGTTAGGGAACAGACGGCTCAGCCGCTCTGCCAGGCCGAGGTGTTTTCTCATCAGGGCCACTTGCTGGCGGGTGCGGTCGGCCAGTATTCGCTCCTCGCGGCGGTTGGCCACGAAGAGGCGGACAATGACGTAGCACAGCACCACGCCAATGGCTGTCAGGAGGGAATAGATGATTGCCATACGGATTTGCTGATTTCTATTAATTCGCTATATTGTGCGGTAGCCCCCGACCCTTGAAGGGAGGGGAAAGGCTGCGCGTTGTTTCTTCGATTTATAGGACATAGCTTACGTTTTTGTTTCTTACTTCTCAAACCTCCACCCCTTTCTCTTTTGCTAAGTCCGTGAGGCGGTCGATGGCGCGCTCCTCCTCGGCGATGATCTCGTCGCGCCGGCGCATCAGCCGTCGCCGCCGCCTTATCTGCCAGAGCAGTACGACGACCATGAGCGAGAGCAGCAACACGATGACGGTTGCCAGGAGCAGGAAGGTGTTGGTGTCTTTATACATTACGGGTTGTTCGTTTTTGCCTGCAAAAGTAATGCTTTGCGCGCATACTTACAATAGCAAGCAAAAATGAGCAACCCGTTTTGCACAAATGAGCAAGCGGAAAAACACTTCTATTGGCCTTTTTACAACAGCAATCCCCACAGCAAGCGACTGCGGGGATTGCCTGTATGCATTATGGGAAGGGAGGGTTAGAGTGTTCTTACGATGTCGAGAAACTCGGAGAGCTTGCGAACATCTACTTTCGGGAAGTCGTAGTGTTTGAGTTCCTCGAAGTGGCGGTCGTTACTCACGATATAAGTAGCCCCGGCAATGATGGCACAGTCAACAAATTTATTATCGTCGGGGTCGGCAGTGATAAGGTTGAAGCGATAGGTGGGATTGACACGTTCAATGTTCGGGGTCTCCATTAACTCCTTCAGCACCGTGTTGGCGATGATGATATTATAGTGCTTGGCCAGAATTTCGTGGTACTCGAACAGTATCTCGTTAGTGACGCATAGCACATACTTGGATGCACGAAAAGCCTGCTAGATGTCGTTGTTGTACGAACCTGGCATGATGACGTTGACGAGGCAGTTGGTGTCGAGGACAATTTTCATCAGTACGGTGTTCTTTCGTGCTGGTTCGACCAATCGTCCAGCGTCTGCTGGGTGATGTTGTTCTGTTGCTGGAACTGTAACAGCAGGCTGTCCGTCTTCTTGCGATAGAATTGTAGCAGGATGTCTTGCAGTTCTTGTTGCTCTTGTTCCGTGCTGATGTATGACATCAGGCTCAGCACGTTCAGTTGAGCGGGGTTTAATTGTGTTGTTACCATATTCTCTGCCGTTTAATTTGTTTTTTAGGGTACAAAGGTAAGCACCAATTCTTTTCAATTATCGCACGTTTGCGGCGTTAAATCTTACGAAATATGAGCGCGGATGGGCAAGCATCCATGATGTTACGAGTTGAGCTGGCTGCGGAACTCGGTTGGAGTCAGCTCGTACTTCGCCTTGAAGTCGTGGTTGAAGGTGGTGATGCGCGAGAAGCCAGAGGCGGCTGCGATGTCGGCAATGGTCATGGTGGTGTCGCGCAGCAGGCGGCAGGCATGCCTCAGCCGGCATTCGCGGATGAAGTCGGGCAACGACTTATATGGGCTACCCTGGGTGAAGGCGGCACCGATGCGGCGACTGCTGATGCCGAAATGAGTGGCAGCGGCCTCGCGGTCGAACAGCGGCTGGAGGTAGAGCTGCTCGCTGATGATGGCATGGCTGATGTGCTCAAAAAGCTGTTTGGTCGTTTGGTCGTTTAGGGATTCTCCCAAACGACTAAACGACAAATCTCCCAAACCACCAATCTCCAGCTTCTCCGTTATCTGCTCTACGATGACGCGGTTTTTCCGTTTTACAATGCGGTGGTGGCGGAACAGGAGGAAGATTATGACCAACAACAGTAGCACCACCACATTCAGGCCAATGGCTATCTGGCGGGCATGCTTCGTCTCGGCATCCTTACGCTCTATCTCCATCTGCTGTTCGTAGGCATGGAAGCGGGCTTCGTCCAGGTCCTGGAAAATGGAGTCCATCTTGGCGCTCTCGCCTAAAAGGCACAGCGTCGGGACGATGAAGTGACGCCCTTCCTGCGTCCAACCATAGCCGCTCTGCTCGTAGAGTGCGAGATAATGATAAGCAAGCCCCCTCTTATCCTCCCCCTTGGGGGAGGTGATGGTAGCGCTTTGGGGCTTCCCCCCAAGGGGGGATGAGAGGGGGGCTGTTCTTGCATACGCCTCGGCCAGATAGCCGTAGGCCCTGTTGCGATAGAAGTCTATATATCCGGCGCGGTCTTCGTCGGCGGGTTCGCGGTAACTGCCGTCGTGGTAGTTGTCGGGGTGCTGCTCGTAGTCGGCAAGCCTGTCCAACATGCTTTGGGCAACGGGAATAATGTCGGCATAACGCCCGGTCTCACTCAACAACCCCACCTTGCGTTTGAGCGCAATCATGGAGGCATCCAGTTCATTGAATTTCCTCTTGCCGCCAAGAGTGGCTATCACACTGTCAATCTTGGCAAGTCCTTCGTGCAGATGACCCGTATGCGTCAGCGCCACGGCTATCTCAGCCTCGCTTCTCAGGGCCTCCGTCTCGTCGCCGTTCTCATGGAACAGCGTCACCAGCTCGGCCGTCCATCTCAGTATCCGCTCGTCGTCGTTGTTCCTCTGGCAGGCATTCACGAGCGTCTCTAACACGTCCTGACGGTACTCACGGTTCTCGCGGGCTACGTCGAGCAGCATAAGGCGCTCGCAGATGGCGATGGCCGAGTCGAGCCGCGTGCCCTCCAACGACTGGCAGTAGACCTTGGCGCGCAGCCAGTTGGTCTCGTAGTCCGCCATCCCCTCGGCGCGCAGCGAGTCAATGGTCTGCAAAGCCTGCTCAGGCCTGTCGGCAGCCAGTCTCATCACCTGCGCCGCCGCCTGCTTCACGACAGGTGTCGCCCCGTCAGGCTTCTGCCCGTCGTGTCCGCCGGCGCAGCCCGTCACGAACATTGCTGTTACACCTATTATATAATATAAGCACCTTCTTGATGTCATTCTATCCATTTCACGTTAAACTACCATTTTCACCCGTGATAATCAGCAACAGTGGCAGTAGACAGGGGGCGCCGCCATAGGATGGTTGCTTCAAGACCCAGCTGTCGCATCTCGTCGAACAGGGCATCAAGATAGACATCGGTGGAGAAACGATGCATCCAACTGATGCAGAATTTGCCGCCCACGGCACTCATCTCGATGGTGAGAGCGTAGTGTGTCCACACCTCTGTGCAGAAGTTGGTGACGTAACGCTCGGCAGCACCGAAACGGGCCTTGCCCACGTAGCTCACTACGAAGGAAGAAGAACTAAGTGCCTGCCCGTAGGCACCCTTCATAGCCTGATAACGGCCTTTTATCGTGGGAATCTGGTCTATCTGGTCCATTCTGTCTTTCATCAGCCAGAATCCGGCTGCTACATTGTCGACATTCGACTGCAGGACAACCATTCCCCTGTAGATGGTCTGCTGCAGGTCGAGGGGCATGTCGCGCATTTCGTTTTTCAGCGACAGCCGCAGCGCAGAAGCCATCGACGGCGAGGCCTTAGGCACGCCGAGTGCCGGACGTTGATTGATGGCAAGCGCCGTTACGGGGACAGCTTCCGTAGCTTCACCGTGCAGCCGGGCTATGGCACGAGCCACAAGTAGCGACACCAACGTGGCGGGTGAGGTGTCGCCGCCAGAGACATACTTCATCATCTGCTGCTCGTCTACCTCTATGCACACCGTCTCCACCGTGTCGCTCAATGGCACTATGGCTTCTTCGTTAAGGTTGATGGGAGTTGGCGTGGGGGGCACGGGCAGCGGACTCATGTCGTCGGGACGCGGCAGCGAGGCTGGGTCGGTAAGCTCTTCTATGCTGATGACGTCGCCTGCCACGCGGACACCCTCGCGGCTCAACCCCTTGTCGTAACGACGGCGGCAATACTCGTAGAGCAAGGTGCGCAGCACGTTGTAGCCTCCCGTGCCGTCGGTCAGCGCATGGAAGAAATCGAAGGCAATGCAATTGTCCCAACAGGCGAAGGCCAGCAGGTGATGGTTCGACTCTTGGCTGAGCAGGCACGCAGGCTGCTGGGTGGGCATGACCACCCACGGCAGCGGGTTCTCGTCCAGTGCAAAGTATTCCCGTCCCTCTGCGTCAGTGGTCTTGCACAGCCTGACGCTATAGTAGGGATAGCGCTGCTGTGTGGCAGCCACGGCCTCCTGCAGCATACCTCTGTCTATGTTGTCGCACATGGTCATGATTAATCTGACCGTCCAGCTGTGCTCCGGGTCGGCCCAGTACGTGTAGAATCTTTCTGAGATAATCCGTTTCATAGGCTAAACATTATATATTATTGATTTGCTTCAGCACGTTGTCGAACACGGGAGCATCGTCGAGCCAAGCCTTGACGGTGTCGCCTGCCACGGTCAGTTTCACGTCATACCACTTCCCTGTCTCCACGCTGCCGGGCGCACGGTTGTCTGTATCCTGTTGTTGCCGCTCGTCTGCTCTATGGCGTGCTGCGTGTTTCCGCCACAGCCGAAGTTCAGCCAGCAGTAGTGCTGCGCATCCACATAGTTGAACACAATGATGAAACCCTCCGGGCCGTCGTCCTTGCGGGCGGTGCATTGTATGGTATAGTGGTCGGAGGGTATGACGTAGTTGCAGATGGCCAGCGGGGCCTGCTCGTTGGCCTTGTGCTGCAATATGCCGTCGTTCATCTCCCACGTACCGCTTACCAGTTCGGGCTTCCCCGTCTTGGGCAGCGGGTCGCAGTGGGTGTAGCTTACCTGCGTCTCCCATGCGGAATAGCCCACGCGGCTCTGACTCGGCGTGACTCTTACCTCGGCGACAACTGCCGGGTTGTCGTCGTTAGAGCACTGGGCGAACAGCGCCCAGCCGTAGGTAAGGATGGTGGCGAGCACCCATAGTCTCAATCCTTTCTTCATGATGCTATCTCAGAAGCATTATTCATTCACTTGTTTGCTTTTCTCCCTTCTGTACCATAATGCGAACCATAGGCAGGCGGCGACGAGACAGGCGACGCCCAGGGCGTAGCCTACGGGCTCGGACAGGTGGAGCATCTGCTTGGAGATGAAGATGTAGGTGGAGCAGACGGTGGTCATGAAGAGGGCGGGAATCAGCGTAATCCAGAAATCCTTCTTCTGGCGCACCAGATAGACAGTTATAGTCCAAAGCGTGAAAACGCTAAGCGCCTGGTTGCTCCAGCCGAAATACTGCCAGATAGTGTTAAAACCGTCAGGATTGCCTATCTGCCAGATGAGCAGGGCAATGCTGCATGCGAAAAGTGGTACGCAGA
>JAFPVW010000008.1 GCA_017395215.1 Prevotella sp.
CATCGTCGAGGCTATGGCCATCTGCGGCTACGCCATCGGTGCCAGCAAGGGTCTCGTGTACATCCGTGCCGAGTATCCCCTGGCCATCGACCGCCTAAAGATAGCCATCAGCCAGGCCCGCGAGTACGGCCTCCTCGGTGAGGACATCCTTGGCACTGGCTTCAACTTCGACATCGAGCTCCGCTACGGTGCCGGTGCTTTCGTCTGCGGCGAAGAGACCGCCCTTATCCACTCCATGGAAGGCAAGCGCGGCGAGCCCACCCTGAAGCCCCCGTTCCCCGCTGTGCGCGGCTATATGGACAAGCCCTCGAACGTCAACAACGTCGAGACCCTGGCCAACATCCCCGTCATCATCACCAAGGGCGCCGACTGGTTCCGCACCATCGGTACCGAGAAGTCGCCCGGAACCAAGGTGTTCGCTCTGGCTGGCCAGATCAACAATGTGGGTCTTATCGAGGTTCCTATGGGCATCACCCTGCGTGAGATTATTTACGAGATCGGCGGCGGTATCAAGGACGGCAAACAGTTCAAGGCCGTTCAGACTGGTGGTCCTTCGGGTGGTTGCTTGACTGCCAAGCACCTCGACACCGAAATCGACTACGACAGCCTCGTCGCTGCTGGCTCGATGATGGGTTCCGGCGGTATGGTCGTCATGGACGAGACCTCCTGCATGCCCGCCATCGCTAAGTTCTACCTCGAGTTCACCTGCGAGGAGAGCTGCGGTAAGTGCACCCCGTGCCGCGTCGGTAACAAGCGCCTCTGCGAGCTGCTTGAGAAGATTACCAACGGTACCGGCACCATGGAAGACCTCCAGGCTCTGCGCAACCTTGCTGCCGTCATCAAGGACAGCGCTCTCTGCGGCCTCGGTCAGACCTCTCCGAATCCCGTTCTCTCCACCCTCGACAACTTCTGGGACGAGTACGTCGAGCACGTCGTCGACAAGAAGTGCCGTGCAGGTGTCTGCAAGAAACTTATGCAGTATGTCATCGATCCCGAAACCTGTATCGGTTGTGGCAAGTGCGCCAAGGGCTGCCCGGTCGAGGCTATCAGCCGTACCGACTACACCGCTCCCGGCCACAAACTCGCTTCGATGGTTATCGACAGCACCAAGTGCATCAAGTGCGGTGCTTGTATCAACAACTGCAAATTCGGTGCCATCTCGATTAAATAAAATTGTCAGACCAGTCTGACTAGTCCGACTAGTCCGACATAAAAACAATAACAAACAATGATTAACGTAACAATAGATCATAAAGCGATTCAGGTCCCCGAAGGCACTACTATTCTGAAAGCTGCCCGCATGGCCGGTATCGATATCCCGACGCTCTGCTATTTCGAGCTCGACGGAATGAAATTTGAAAACAAACCTGGCGGATGCCGCGTCTGCATGGTTGAGGTAGTAAAAGACTTCAACGGCAAGCCGCGCCGCAACCTCGCCCCCGCTTGCGCTACCGACTGCGTCGAGGGCATGGAGGTCCTCACCGCCTCTCCGCGCGCTTTGAACGCCCGCAAAACCGTCGTTGAGCTTATCCTCAGCGACCACCCGAACGATTGCCTCCAGTGCGAGAAGAGCGGCGACTGCGAACTCCAGTCTCTCGCTGCTCGCATGGGCATCCGTGAGATCCCTTTCAAAGGCGCTCAATCCACCTACAAGAAAGACAGCACTCTCAGCGTCTATCGAGACATGGACAAGTGCGTTTACTGCCGTCGTTGCGAAGAGATGTGCAACAAGTTCCAGAGCGTTGGCGCCCTCAGCGGCGTGAACCGTGGCTTCCCGTCAGTGGTGGCTCCCGCTTTCGAGCAGAAACTGGGCGACAGCTCCTGCGTCAACTGCGGCCAGTGCGTACAGGTCTGCCCCGTGGGTGCTCTCACTCTCGTTGACAACATCAAGGACGTCCTCAAGGCTATCGCCGACCCGACCAAGAAAGTCGTCGTCCAGACCGCTCCCGCCGTCCGCGTCGCTCTCGGTGAAGAGTTTGGCATGGAACCTGGCTCGATCGTAACTGGCAAGATGGCTGCCGCTCTCCGTCGTCTTGGTTTCGACTATGTCTTCGACACCGACTGGAGTGCTGACCTCACCATCATGGAAGAGGGCACCGAGCTCCTCAACCGTGTGAAGGCCTTCCTCGCTGGCGACAAGAACGTCAAGCTGCCTCAGTTCACCAGCTGCTGCCCCGGTTGGGTTACCTTCTACGAGAAGAACTTCCCCGACCTGCTCGAATATCCTTCGACAGCCAAGTCGCCTCAGCAGATGTTCGGCGCTGTCACCAAGAACTACTTCGCCAACAAGATTGGTGTGAAACGCGAAGACATCGTCTGCGTCTCCATCATGCCGTGCTTGGCTAAGAAGAGCGAGGTGGCCCGCGACGAATTCAAGGTCAACGGCGATCCCGATGTGAACTTCTCGCTCACCACTCGCGAGCTCGCTCACATGCTCAAACAGTGCAACATCGACCTCAACGCCCTGCCCGAGGAAGACTTCGACAGCCCGCTCGGCCAGTCCACTGGTGCCGGCGTCATCTTCGGCGCTACCGGCGGTGTTATGGAGGCTGCTCTCCGTACCGCCTACGAGGTCCACACCGGCAAGACTCTGCCTAAGATCGACTTCGAGGAGTGCCGCGGCATCTTCGGCGAAAGCATCCGTGAGGCTACCGTCGATTTCGCCGGCCTGCCCGTGAAGATTGCTATCTGCTACGGCCTCTCCAACGCTCGCAAGCTCATGGAAGAGGTGCGTGCCGGAAACCCCAACGGCTACCACTTCGTCGAGGTGATGGCATGCCCCGGCGGTTGCATCGGCGGCGCCGGTCAGCCCTACCACCACGGTCACAGCGACATCATCAAGAAACGTATGGACGCTATCTACCGCGAGGACGCTGGCAAGCCCATCCGCAAGAGCCACGAGAACCCCGACATCATCGCGATTTACAAAGAGTACTACGGTGAACCTTGCGGCCACCTCAGCCACGAGCAGCTGCACACCCACTACTTCGACAAGTCCGACAAAATCGAGGCAACGAAATAAAGTAACCAGTCCGACGGGTCTGACCCGTCCGACCCGTCGGACATAACTAAGAATAATATGGCAAACATCAAATTATCCGAAGATAAAATCAATGCTATCAAAGAGATCGCAAAGAGCTTTGGTAACAAACCGGGCGAGGTTATCAACGTGCTGCACCAGGTGCAGGGCAAGTTCGGCTACCTCCCCGCTGAAGTACAGGAAGTCATCGCTCACGAGCTCAACATGCCCGTGGCCAAGGTCTATGGCATAGTCTCCTTCTACAGCTTCTTCACCATGGAGCCCAAGGGCGAGCACCCCATCGACATTTGCCTTGGTACCGCTTGCTACGTGCGCGGAGCCGAGAAAGTTCTCGACGCTTTCAGCCGCGAGCTGAATATCTCGGTCGGCAAGTGCACCCCCGACGGCAAGTTCTCGCTGAACACTCTCCGCTGCGTCGGTGCTTGCGGTCTGGCCCCCGTCGCCATGATCGGCGGCAAGGTATATGGCCGTCTCACCCCCGACCAGGTACCTGGCATCATCGCCCAGTACAAGTAAGGCGACAAGGGTTATCCCACCCTTTTAATAAGGAAGAGGGCGTCCGAAAGGACGCCCTCTATTTTTATGCGGATAGGATACCCCTTGCTCCTTTTTCTAACTCCTACGTTATTGTCCCCAACCTTCATTTTCAATTTAAAGACACTTTCGGCAATCCTTCGGTGATCCTTCGGCAATCCTTCGGTGATCCTTCGGTGATCCTTCGACGAAATTCCCACATCTCACTAATTTCCAGTCTATTGCGAATTAATTTGCTTAGATTGCAACAACAACCTGTTATTCAGTTATATACAGTTATTACACATTATCCCCATCCCCTTCTCCTGTATGTGAAGAAACTACCGGTGGCCATTTAAACCATCACTTATCCAACTGTTAAAAAATCTTAAATTTCAACATCCCAACTACAGTATTCTCCCAATTGTGGTTATTATGTGAGCAAAAAGCCTTTTGCATGGCAGATGACAGGACGAAATACAAAAATTTCGAGCTGCTGGTTGGTAGGCACCGCGGGCTGATACGAAGGCTCTGCTGGTGGCGTTCGTCAGGGGACGAGGGTCTGTGCGACGACCTCGTGCAGGAGTGTTATCTTGCCATGTGGGAACATTACGACACATTGCGTCCAAATGTAGCAAAACTGCAGGAAGTCGCATGGGTTGCCTGGCAATGCCGCAGCGTCTTTTCTCACCGTGACAGAAAACTTGGGAATGCAGGTACACACATCCGTATGGACCGCATGCTGTTTGATATTGCAGATGATGATGCCCTCTCTCCCAGAGATGTTGCAGAAACCCTCGATGAGTTAGCCACCATTCTCTCGCCAGAAGAGCATCTCCTTTTCTCACTGATGCGTCAAGATTTCACTGATGGGGAAATCGCCGAGCGGCTTGGTCTTAAAACCCGCACTGTCCGTGAACATCAGCGTGCAATAATAGAAAAATTACGTTTATACTCAAACAATCAATAGATTATGACTGAGAAAGAAATACTCCAACTGATAACTCGCCCGAAGACCGACCACGATCGAGTCATCCGTCTCGCAGCCGAGCACAACGCCGACCTGCACCAATGGTGTATTCGTCGCAGGAGGATGCACCGCCTTGTGACCGATGTCGTCATAGCCGCATCTGTGATAGCCTTCGTGGTCATTGTTGCTATGCCCGACCCTGACGGCCATTACGTCAGTAGCGCCCAAGCCCGCACCGCAACCATCAACACCATCGAACAGACAACCCTCATCGCCAAACTATGAGACACCGCACGCTCATAATCATAATCTTGTCCCTGCTCCTTGTGGGCGGCGCGGCGGCGTGGAAGTTTCTTCCGCACACGCTGAGCTACGACGAGTGCAGCGACGTCTACCGCCACTTCGCAGACATGCGGCTCCCCGGCGTGCGCGTCACATACGTACAGGACAAGATAATCAACGACACCCTGCGCCTCCCCGTCACCCTCCTCCAGGCTGAGACTGACGAGGGCTGGGCAGCCATCGACAGCCTATTCGGCCTCACGGCAGACAGAAACAAACTGCTGAACGACACCACCATCCCCGTGGAGGTAAAACAGTTGCTCCTCAACAATGCCTCACAGTTCACGACACAGCGCTCCCACCGCGAAACGCCCGAACAGCATATTGCCGCGGGAGACCTGCGCCCCGACGACGTCATCGTCTATATCTTCCCCGACCTGCGCTGCGTCACCATCTACGAAACAGGCATCCCGAAGGAAGAAGCGCAGATAAATCTCCAGAACACGATGGAACTCAAAGAGCGAACCCGCAGCCAGCAATGGGAAGCCATCTTCATCGCTGCCTGCGACCATACCGACTCCATCGATGCTGCCCGCAACAAGAAACAGACTGATACTAAATGACTTAAAAAAGTATACTTTCTTGGGCAAAAAAAGTATACTATCTTTAGTAAAGAAAGTATACTAAGTTTTCAGAGATTGACATTAACCTTTAAAACAAGATAAAACAATGACACACATCATCAACAAAATCTTCGCCATCCTCGCCACGGGCGCCCTCATGCTGACCGCCTGCAAGAGCGGAACAACGACAAACGACACCTTGGTCGACAGCGCACAGCTGGCCAACGAACAAACCAAACAGGCACTCATCGGCGAATGGCAACCCGTCAGAATGTGGCATGTGACTGACAGGGATTCGGGAGACATCGTCACCAATGAGTTTCCATGGAGATACTGCTTCA
>JAFPVW010000076.1 GCA_017395215.1 Prevotella sp.
CAGCACCTGCACTTGAGTTGGAACATGCCATCTGCACCACCATCAACATGAACGGCTGTGCGGCCTTCATCCTCGTCACCTCGCTCTTCGTCATGCAGAACGGCGGCACGACCATCACCCTGGGCACCATCCTCGTCTGGCTCCTCATCTCCGTCTTCTCAGCCGTTGGCAATGCCGGCGTACCCATGGGCTGCTACTTCCTCACCCTCTCGCTCATGTCGGGCATCGGTGCCCCCGTCGCCATCCTCGGCGTCATCCTGCCCATCTACACCGTCATCGACATGGTCGAAACTGCCGAGAACGTCTGGTCTGACTCCTGCGTAGCCGCAATGGTCGACCGGCAAGTAAGCAAGTAATTCGAGAAAATATTTAGTTTCCATCCGTCATTTCGTCACTTTTGACCTATATTGTTCATACTGAACGCATTACAGGGTGACGGATGGCGGTGACGGGTGACGGATTGAGGAGAAGCCGAAGAACAGTCAGACTACGACTTCAGCCACGGTGAGAAACCAGAAGTCTTTCTTCGCCGTCATCGATTCACCGCCCGTGAACAATTATTCACTACCCATGAATCATCAGAAGGCTGCACATCCGTCATCCATCACCGTTATCCGTCACCACATATTAGCCTGATTATCAATTACTTTGACCGAAGTGACGGATATGACGGATTTTTTAATAAACCGACTGACCCGTCAGACTCAGGGGGATGATGCTGCACTCCACATCTTCCTTGTTGGTGGAATAGCTGACGTAGAGGCGGCCGTTGTGGGTCATCGCCTTGGGATAGTTGTAGCCTATGGTCTTGTATCTGCCCTCGTAGCGACGCTGGGGCAAGTCGTCCAGAGAACCGCTGCGCAGCAGAATGGTCTTGTCGAAAGCGACGCCGTCACGACTCAGCTGCAGGACGAGCGGCCACCGACGCTTATCGCCGGAAGGACAGCTGACCATAAACGACGTGCCGTCGGGCAGGTTGCCGGCACACTGCTTTGTACGCGCATCGGGGAAGCTGGTCACAACGGGCTTCGTCCATGTCGCTCCCCTGTCGGTGCTCATGGCAGCCAGCTTGCGGAAACTGCCCTGCTGGTCGCGGAAGAGCATCACGAGCGTACCGTCAGGTCGCATATACTGGCTTGGCTCCAGCTCACGCGACTGCTGGCCGAGGTCTTCTGACTCGAAGGAAGCTTTGTGCCAGCCACTTACGCCCTTCAGCTCGTCGGTATAAACCGGACAGACGTGAAGTCCCGGCTTAAAATGTGCGGCACCCACGAGACGACCGCCGGGAAGCGTGTAGGGATCCTGCTCCAAGACGCCCTCCATGGGAGTCCCGTCGGCCATCGTGACTGGCTGCAGCTGACTCCAGGTCTGCCCGTCGGTGCTTGTGATGTAGCATGTTCTGCCACCTCGTGGTTCAGGAGCCTTCTGTCCATTACCTGACAACGCCCGGCCAATGGTCGAGCGTTGCCAGGTGTTGATGAAGGCTGTCAGCGTGTCGCCTCTTGCCAGCCAGCCGCCTGAAGTGCAGTAGAAATCACCGGAGGGCAGTGACAGAGGTCGGGGCTTGCTCCAAGTGTAGCCTTCGTCGGCACTGACGCTATAGGCCACCCACGTATCGTCGCTGTCCTCGTCGGTTGGCGAACTCTGCCACATACAGTAGAGCTTGCCCTTGAAGGCTGTCATCACGGCTCCATTGGCATAATGGTCGGTAGCGTCACCTGCCTTAAAGACGGTAACGGTTCTGACGCCCGCAATGTTGGTGAAGGGTGAAGGGTGAAGGGTTACGGGAATGACGTAGAACTGGCGGTCGGGGCAGAAGTCGAGCATCCACTGGTCGAAGATGATGTGGTCGTCGAGGGCTTTTATGCGGAGCGTGTGGCGTCCGTTGGACACTTTGACGGGTGTCTTCTTCAGGGCCTGCCCGCGCAGCACGTTCTGTTTCCAGCGCTCAGAGCGGTAGGGCTCTTTCAGTGAGATGACGACGGGCTGCTGGTCGTCAATCTGGACACTGTAGCGCAGGTCGCCGCGGTCGCTGGGCTGGGTAGGAATCATGGCGGTGTAGAGTACGGCGTCGAACAGTCTCTCACCCGGCCCCTCCCCCGGAGGGAGGGGAGTTTCAAACTCGTAGGTCAGTTCGCAGCCTTTGGGGATGGCGACGGCATTCATTGAGTGGCCAAGCATCTGGATAGCCGCAATCCCCCTCCCTTCGGGGGAGGGGCCGGGGGTGGGGCTGCAGGCGTTACTAGCGATATAGCTGCCGACGGAGGGGTGCTGCGGCAGCTGGGTGCGCGTCTCGCCGAAGACGGGGAGGTTGCGGGGAGCGGCCGACATGAGGCCACGCCACTTGCCGCCGCTCATGGTGTTGTAACGCTCGGTGAACTGCTGGATTTGCCCGTAGGCACGACGGCTGTCCTCCTCATTGGAGAGCATCTTGCGCGTCATGGCGGCTGCGGCGTGGACGGGATAGAGCACGTGGGCGAAGTAGGCATCCTGACGGGCTTCCATCACGAGGGGGCGGTAGGTCTCGACGGTGGCCTCGATGCGGGCAAAGGCCTCCATACGCTTATAAGCCTCCGCGAGCGAGAACTCCGTGTTAGTTGGCACCGACTTGCCGCCGGGGTATTTCTTCTTGTCGAGCTCCACCTGCGTCCAGCCCATGAACTCCGGCCGGCGGATGGCATTGAGGTGGATGAACTCGCGCATGGCGGGGGCGATGGCACGGCCCACCTGTCCGCCAAACTGCGTCATAAGCCAGCGCTCGTAATGTTGATGAAGGGTGAAGTGTGAAGGGTGAAGGGAGGTTTGTTCCTGAGCAGAATCTATTCTCCCTTCACCCTTCACCAAGCACCCTTCACCAGAAACAATAGAGTTGATGTCCCACGCCATATCGAGGAAGAGTTCAAGCTGGTAGGCGGCCACCTTGGGGTCGTGGACGTTGGCAATCCAGAGGCGGCGGCAGTTGTGGTCGTAGGCGGCACGCATCTCGGTGTAGATGAGTCCGGGCTGCGTGGTAGTGAGCCAGAGGTAGTCGTGGGGACGGCCCCAGTAGCTGAGGTGGTAGTAGACGCCTCCCCCACCCTGCCGCTTCTGCTGCTCGGCATCGGGCAGACGGGTGAGGTAACCGTAGTTGTCGTCGCACCACATGAGCGTGACGTCGTCGGGCACGCGGAGGCCGCTCTCCATGATCTCGAGCACCTCCTTATAGGGGATGAAGACCTGGGGGACGCGCTCCACATTCTTATTATAATGCTTGCTGATGAGCTGGCGCTGGTCGTCGATGACCTGCTGCAGGCCGTTGAGTTTCTCCTCGGGCGTCTTCACGCCCTCCATCGAACCGTCGTGGATGCCGCGCATACCGAGGGTGAGGAGCACGTCGCTGCCCTTCACCTGCTGCAGGCGGTCGGCCCAGTAGCGGCGCACTTCGGCACCATTTGTGATGTAGTTATACGCTCCCCGCTGTTTCACGTCCCACTCGGCGACGTTGTTGCGAAGCAGTGGTTCGCAGTGGCTGGTGCCAATGACGATGCCGAAGGAGTCGGCCATCTCCTTGTTGCCCTTGACGGTATAGAAACCGGGCGACACATCGTGCATGGCGGGCCAAAGGGTGTTGGCACGCAGGCGGAGCATCAGCTCGAACAGGCGGCGGTAGGTCTGTGGTCCCATGTTGTCGGGCGACCAGCGACGGAGGCTCCAGTCCTCGTCGTTGATGAAGATGCCGCGATAGGCGACTGAGGGCGTATGCTCCAGTCGGAACGTGTCGGGCACGGAGATGGGATAGTAGCGGGTATGCGGGCGCACATCGCCCCACCACACCCACGGCGACACTTCGGCCATGCGCGACAGTTCGAGAATGCCGTAGGCCGTGCCCCGTGCGTTGTGGCCTTCGATGACGAGCTGGCCGTTCTGCACGCGGATGCTGAAGCCGTCGTCGGTGCCGCGGCCCTGAACGATGCGGATGGGGGCAGTCTTGGCGGCTACGGCCCTGTGGCCGGTGACGAGCTGCATATCGTCAGCGAACATGCGCAGGGCCTGCTGGACGACGGGGGCGGGCTTGCCCGTCAGCTGATAGGTGACGGGGTGCTGGCCGTCGTACCAGACGACGTTGGCTGCGGCGCCGCCGCAGTACAGCGAACAGAGGATGAGGAGGAGAGAAAGGCTGCGCATTATTCTATTCTGATGCCGGCGGGGGTGTAGCTATGGCCGGCCTTCTCGATGACGAGGCGGCCACCCACGAGGCGCTTCGCTGGTGATGGGTGACAGGTGATGGGTGAAGGGTGAAGGATGCCGTCGGTGACGGGTTCGCCAGCCTCCAGCTTGATGCAGTCGTAGAGGATGCCGTTCTTGCCGCCGGTGCCGCTGATCTGGAAGGTCAGCAGGTTGATGCCCTCCTTGAGGGCGGTACTGACGAAGTCGGTGGTAAAGACATAGTGGCGACCGCTGCCCGTGGCACTGCGATAGACGGAAGCATCCTTATAGCCGGGCTTCCACGTGTCGCGGACGGTACCGTTGAGCTTGACGGTGATGGTGGCCTTCTCGCTGGCGCAGCCCGCTATGGAGGCCGTCAGGTGGACACGTCCGGCGGGGCGCTTGTCGACGTTGAACTTGACGGTCCAGTTGCCGTCCTTGGTCTGGGCGTAGTACCAGTCCTTGCTCTCGTTGCTCTCGCCGATGGTGTAGGTGAGCGTCTGGGGCACGAGTTCCCAGAGGCCGTACTGGCGGATGGTATCGCTCAGCCGGAACTCACTGCTGCGGCGGTCGTTCTGGCCAATCATCCAGAGCATCTCTGTGTATTTCTTAGGTGTCCACGTGACGGTGCCGAGGTCGTTCTCACCAGCAGCGACGGTGATGTCGTCCTGCTCGAGCATATCGGTCACCTCGCCAGTCTTGGCGTAGGCGAACAGATTATAGTCGCCGGGGCGCACATTGCGAATCTCGAAGTCGCCGTTCTCGTCGGTGAGCGTCCAGAACTGGTAGCCGTGCATCATCTCGATGGGGTCCTTGCCCTTCTCCTGAGCCAGGACGATGCGCACGCTGTCGCAGCGCTGGCCGGTGGTGACGCTGAGGTGGCCGCGCACGGTGCCACGCTCACGCGGATAGAGGTCGTTCTCGAACCACTGGTAGGGCCACTCGGCAGCCTCCTTGGCGGCTTGGTTGCGGGCACTCTTCACGGGATCCTTGCTGTAGGTTGTATAGATGAGGAAGGGGCCGTAGAGTTTCTTCTCGCCCTCGCGGAGCACCATTGCCTCGCCGCCGAAGTGCTCGCCCTGCAGCATCTGGATGGTGATGGGCGACTTGCTGGTGGCATGGACGGTGAGCTCCTGACGCTCGCAGCCGCCATTGATCCACTCGTAGCTGACCGGGATGTTGTAGAGTCCGTAGTAGTTGTTGCTCATTCCACAGAGACCGTGCAGCGTGTCGCGCTCGATGTAGTTGGCCCAGTTGTACTTGGTGTAGATGCTGCCGTCGGCCAACCGGTAGGTAGCATCCTGAATGGTGTTCTCATCCTTCTCGGCGACGGCCATCTCCGTGTTCGACGGAATGCGGCCGTTCATACGCCAGTCGACGTAGCCGTTGAGCATCGTATCGCCAAGGCGGCAGCAGACGCGCGCCTCCTTGACGGGTTCAGAAGCGGAAGTGGCGGTGCCGGTGGCTATTACGTATGAATAGACACCGGGCACGCCACGGCGCATGATGTAGCCCTGCTCAAAGATGGTGTTGCCCGACGTGGCGCTATAGAGCACCTCGCAGTGGTCGGCGGTCTGCTTGACCACCTTGACCTTCGTGGGGTTCAAGCCACTGTTGCCATTGGCGGTGGTATAGTCGAAGTAGATGCCGTTGCTGGCCAGAAACTCAGTACCCTTGCGCTGCAGCGAACTGACGCGCCCGGCGCTGTTGATGGTGACGCTCCACGTGCCGTCGGTCATCTTGGTGGTCATACCGCTGACGGACATCGTGACATCACCGTCGGCAGCTATGGCTGCGGCTCCGCCGCAGCACAGCCAACATACTATGAGCAGTAGTTTCTTCATTTCTTTACTTTACTTGGATACCAGCAACATTAACAATACCGGCAGCGGTCTCGATGAGAATCTGACCGTCCTTGACAACCTTGCGGGCTGCTACCTTCTGGGCAGACTTCACGTCGACCACTGCATCGGGATCCTCAGGAGCATCCTCGGAAGCGTAGATCATGATGACGTCGACACCCGTGTTCTCGCTGCCGCCAGCCTTCAGCGTGATGTCGGTAGGCTCGGTGATGGTCAGCAGGTCAGACTCGGCCTCGGTCCAGTTGGTAGCGGTGGCTGAAAGGTAAATCTCGTTCTCCTCGCCCTCGCCCTTGGTCAGCGTGCAGACGTAGCCGGGAGTCTTGCCGGCATCGAAGAGGATGGCACGAATCTTATAGGTACCGGGCTGCAGCGTGACGAGCTTCAGGTCCTCGAGCACGTAGCCGGCCTTACCCATCGACGAGCGCACCTCGGCATTGGGGCTGGTGCAAAGAACGGCATTGGGCAGATCCTCACCCTCGGAGAGATAGACCACACCCTCGAAAGCAGTCTTGGCATAGCTGATGGCAAACGTGGTGTCGCCCTTGAGGTCGAAAATCTCCTTGAACTCATTACCCTTAGAGCCGTGCGTATAGGCAATGCCCTCAGCATCGGCCACCCAGTAAGGATAAGCAGCCTTGACGGTAGAACCGGTAACGCTCTCAGTGGCGCCGACCAGCTCCTTGATGGTTGTCTGCGTGCCAGCCTCAGCATCGATGAAAGCAGCAACGACACTGTAGGTGCAAGGCAGTTTCTCCTGAGCCTCAGCAATCTCGATAGACTTCAGCAGACAGTTAGAGAAGCGGAAGGTGATGTCGCCCGGAGTCTGAACCTCGAACTTGAAGTTGGTGTAGGAAGAGCCCAGCCAGATAGAGTCCTGCTGACCGGTAGCCGTAGAGACGAGGCCGTCGGGAGCGAATGCAGCCGCATTGAGTGCCTGGATGCAGGTCTGCTTGGAGGCGCTACCCTTGGTGGCACGGTTGGCATTGAAGGTGATGACGTCGCCGACCTGACAGTCGGGGATGGTCATATACTGGTTGTTGCCGTTGAAGGCAATCAGGTCCTTGTAAGAGCCCTCAGTATCGCCGACATAGAAGGCCTTGTTGCCGAACTTGAACAGCAGGTCCTCGGTCATGGGCAGAGCCGTGCCGTCGGGGAGCATGATCTCCTCGTAGTCGCGGGCAGGCACATAGTAACGGTGGGTGGTGGCGTCGTTCTTGGTGATGTCCATAAACTTCGTGACATCCTCAGCCTCGCCGCCGGCGGGATTGGCCGAACCCTCGGCAACAATCTGAGCAGCCGACTCAGCATCGATAACGAACGTCCAAGCCATCTTGCGCTCACCGCCACGGGTCTTGAAGTGGAGAGCGTAGCCGCCCTCGGCAGCTTTCTCCTCACCGCCGACCTTCACCGAGGTGATGTTCAGCGTGTACTCAGTAGAGGGCTGGAGTTCGAACTCAATCAGGTCGAAGGTGACACCCTCGGCAAACGTACCCTCGACGCCGTCGAAGGCCAGGTCGTCGTTGCCGAAGTTACCCTCGAGCACGAAGGTGGTCGAGGTGGGGTCCTCGACGCCAGTGACATTGGGGAACGTCACCGTAATCTTACCGGTTGTCGGGCTGATCTTCTTTCCGTCAGCAAGGCTGAACTTGATGTCGCCCAACTCTACCTGGGCCATTGCGCTCAGGCAGAAAAAGAATGCCATAAAGGCAAGAGTAGAAATTTTTCTCATAAGTTTAATTGTTTTGTTGTAAATTGGTATAGTATAGTTTTTTATGCGTAAAGATGGTTGTACGCCTCTCTCGGCATACAACCATCTGCGGTATTTCAGACTTTATTTATACGGCAGATAACAGTTCAGCGTCGTGATGCCCGGCGCATTGTTCTGCAGCATCCGACTGAGCCAGACATCGCCGAATGTAGCGCCGTATGTGCCCGCCCGGTTCTTATGCAGCGCTATTCGCCGCAGGTCGGAGAAGCGTGTGCCCTCGAAGGCAAACTCCATGGCATACTCGTCGCAGAGCAAGTCCTCCATCGCGTTGATGTAGTCGGCCTTGGTGTAAGTGGTCAGATTGAGGCCGAACTTGCGGTTGATGTCGGCAATCTTGGCACCGAGCACCGTGCTGTAACGATAGGATGAGTAGAGGTCCTCGACGGCTCCGGCACCGTGGAAGTGGATACCGACGAACGACTTCGACGTACCGTTGCGGAAGATATCGGCGTTGGTCTGAGCGAGGAACGGCAGCTTGGTGGTCAGCAGCTCGTAGGACTCGGGCGTGAGGTAATACTTGTCGTCGATGTGCGACTGCGTCATGTCGAGCACCTTCTGTCCGTTCTCGTCGATGGAGTCGTTGCCAGCCTGATCCTTGAGGTAGACCTCGAGATAGCGGAAGTTGGGCAGCTCGGAGTGCAGACCGTTCTTCAGCACGGCGAAGGCAGCATCGGGATAGCCCATGCGGTTGATGGCCTCAGCCAGATGGAGCCAGACGGTCGTGTTACGATAGAGGTAGATGTAGGCCGTCGAGGGCTTGAGGGTATAGACATAAGCAGAGTCGGCACCGGCACCCTGAGTGACGATCGAGGCGCGTGCATCGCCCAGCGGCTGGCTCTTGACAATCCAGTTGAAGGGCGACACCTTCACCTGCTCGGTAAAGTAATAGTACTGGGCACGACGTGCAGAGTCGACGTAGGTCTGTGACGGGACAACCTGAATGTCCTCCGTCTTGGGACAGCTGAATATCTCGTCGCCGTCGACCTGCACACCACCCCTCGACTCCGTGCCGTAATAGTTGTAGCCGAACGCAGCGGGGATGTCGGTGGTCTTGCCCATTGTATAGTTCACCGCCATCGGGATGTACGTGATGACGTCGCCCGAAGCGGCCCTGTGGGCGAAGGAGTTCTCCCAGACAGGCACCTGATTATAGAGTGAGCTGTTCTTGGCGGAGTTATAGTCGGCGGGCCACTCAGTGAAGTCCTTGAAGATGGGGCTGTACTGGCTATAGAATGTACCCAAGAAGTCGTTGTAGTTGACAGAGATATTACTCGGATTGAGGAATCCCTCATAGCGCAGATACTGATAGTAGCACGTAGCAGCCTGCTCGTACTGGCCCAGTTCGAGGTAGATGTCGCCCAGCACGACGTTGAGCGGGACGAAGCACTTGCTGGGACGGATGAACTTCTCGACATTCTGGCCGCGCTCGTCCTTCCAGTTGAGCATACCGATGGAGCGCGACGTCTGGTTGAAGGTGGGCACAGCGAGCTGATCCTCACTATAGCGGGCCTTGAGGCTCTCCAGCATCCGGGCCTCGCCCTGCAGAATCGACTCGTAGCCAGTCATCGAGGTGTTGGCATTGATCTGGCCAATGGTGGTGACGGGCTCCGTGATGTAAGGCACCGAACCATACTGGCGGGCCAGCTGCAGATAGGTCCACGCACGGAACGAGGCCACAGCGGCATACTCGTTGCAAACAACATTGCGTGCGCCCGTTGCCAGCGTGGTGTCACGGTGAGCCAGGTAGTAGTTGCAGTTGTTGATGACCTTATAATAAAGGTACACGCTATCGTACTTGTTGGTAGCATCAGCCGAGAACGAAGCCAGACTGCGCAGATGGGTAGTAGCCCGGTTGGTGGGGCGGACCAGGTCGCCGCGCATTTCGTTCTGGAAGTAATACTGGTCGGCCAGTTGCTGCAGGGCCTGCATAATGCCGTAGGCATAGAAGACGGAGTCAGTCTTCTGGTCGAGAGCCGGTTCGAACACCTGGCGGTTGCTGTCGGACTCAAGCATATCCTCGCAGCTGGTGACTGCGGCAGCGCCGCAGCACAGCGAACAGGCGATGAGATATTTCGTGATATTCTTGGTAATCATCATCTTTATTTTCGATTTACGATTTACTATTTTCAATTTCGCTTAGAGGTTGATTTTCACTCCCATAGAGAACACACGCCCCTGAGCCAGCGTACCGGCATCGATACCCTGATAGAGCTGGTGGTTGCTGACAGAGAACTCGGGGTCGCTGCCCGTGTACTTGGTGAACGTCAGGAGGTTGCGTCCCTCAGCCCATACGGATATGCCCTGCAGCCACGACTGCCAAGACTCGGGGATGGGCACCTGGAAAGAGAGCATGACGCTCTTCAGGCGCAGGTAGGAGCCGTCCTCAATCCAGCGGTCAGAGAAGCGGTTGTTGCCCATCGGGTCGCCGTAGCAGAGGCGCGGCAGCTCGGTCTGCTGTCCCTCGTAGCGCCAGTGGCCGATCTCAGCCACCTGCTGGTTGTAGAGCGTGGCACCGCTGTTGAGCACTGAGCGCTGATAGTTGAACACGTCGTTGCCCAACGAGTAGTTGAAGTTCGTGGCGAGTGTGAAGCGCTTCCAGTTGAGGTTGAGGAAGATGTTGCCGAAGATATCGGGATTGGGGTCGCCGATAATCTGCTTGTCGGCCTCGCTGATCTGCTTGTCGTTGTTGACATCCTCGAAGATGACGTCGCCGGCACCGAAGTACTGACGGGCACCCGTCTCGTCGACGATGTACTGTCCGGCAGCCGCAGCTTCAGCCGTTGTGGCATAGACGCCCTTGGTCTTGTAGCCGTAGAACACGCCCACGGGGTTGCCGACGGCGGTCAGGATGTTGTCGGTACCATAGATAGAAGAGGTGTAGTTGCCGTTGGCCAGCTTCTTGACCTCGTTCTTGTAGTGACCGACGGTAGCGCCGACCTCAAGGTGCCAGTCTTTCATTGATACCGGCTTGCCGTTGATGCCGACCTCGAAGCCCGTGTTGCTGACCTCGCCGTCGTTGGTCCAGTAGTTGTTGATACCGCCAATCGGGTTCTCGAAGGTCTTGAGCGCCAGCAGGTCCTTGGTCTTGTGGAGGAAGTAGTTGGCGCTGAAGCCGAGACGGTTATTGAGGAAATAAGCCTGCAGGCCGGCATTGAACTTCGACGTCGTCTCCCACTTGATTTCCTCGTTACCCACGTTGGTGAGCTGCATACCGATCTCCGTGTAGTTATAGCGGACGGTATTGAACGACGTGCGAACGGCGTAGTTGTTGATGCCGTCGTTACCGCTCATGTCGAAGCCCACGTTCAGGCGCAGGTAGTTGATGCCCGCCGTCTTCGGGAACCAGTTCTCGTTGGTCAGTACCCAGCCCAGCTGCACGCTGGGGAAGAGCGCCCACTTCACGCCGGCCACCTTCAGACCGCCGTCGGCATTGCTGCCGAAGCGGCTGTTCGACTCAGCCAGCATCGAGACCGTAGCGAAGTACTTGTTCATATAGTTGTAGTCGCCCGAGAGGTACCACTGCATATTCTTCCAGACATCGTCGGCACCCTTAACGGTCGAGTAGACATCGTTGCCGGTAGCGAGCTTCGGGTTCTTGTCGTCCTCGAGCTTCGTAGAGTACTGCGTGGCAATGTCGCTGTTGTCGTAGGAGAAGTAGTTGTAGCGGAAACCGCCCGTAGCGGCGATGTCGTGAGCGCCAATCTTCTTGGCCCAGTCGATATGGGTGTTGCTGAGCACGTTGATCTCCTTCGAGAAGATAGAGGCCGTCTTCGAGTAGACAGTACCGAGATTCTCGATGGCGAACGAGGGCAGACCGATATTGGGACGATAGTAAGCCTGCGAGTTGCGGTTCAGGTAGTAGCTGAAGTGCGATGTCAGCTTCCACTCCTTGCTGAACTCGTATGTCGGCGAGACGGTCACGTTGAAGAAGGTGTTCTCGTTGCGGTTCTTGCGCTCGCCCGAGCCGTTGTTCATCAGCGCCAGAGGGTTGGCCAGCGAGTAGTTACCCTCGGTCAGCGTGCCGTAAAGGTCGTCGGCATCGGAGAGGAGCGTGGTGAAGTCGTTGATGTTCTTGTTGTACTGATAGGGATTGAGCAGCGGGCTCTTGATCAGTGCCAGGAACGCCGGCGAGGTGATGGTGCCGGCATTGAGGTCGGCGGGTATGCCCTCGTCGAAGAGGTTCGTGTTCGAACGCGAGAACGACATGTCGAACTTCGTGTAGAAGTTGTAGAGCAGGCTGATATCGGTATTGAAGCGCACGTTGATACGGTCGAAGCTGGTCGACTTGACGTTCTTCATCGTCTGGATATAAGCCACCGAGAGGTTGTACATACCGATGTCGTCGCCACCCTGCACGTTGATGCTGTAGTTGTGGGTCAGCGCTGTGCGGTAGACGTAGTCGTTCCAGTCGGTATCGTTATGATAGGTGTTGTAGTAGTAGCCGTCCTTGGCGTCGTTCAGGAAGTTGAACTGCAAGGCGTTCGTACTTGAGCCGATGCGCTCCTGCACCTCCTTGATGGTACCGAGCTGCTCGACGGCGTAGTTACGATACTGTGCTGCGTTCATCGTCGTCGGGTAGTTGGGCGTGAAGGTCCAGCCCACACCGAGCTTGGCGTCGATGCGCGTAGCCATCGAGTGGCCGCGCTTGGTATTGATGAGGATGACGCCACCAGCACCACGTGCACCGTAGAGGGCCGTCGCGTTCTTCAGCACCGTCACCTTGTCGATGTCCTCAGGCGAGATTGACGACAGCATGTTGAAGATGTCGCCCTGATGCAGCGACAGGCGGCTGTGCTGCATGTCGAGCTCCACGCCGTCGAGGATGACGAGTGGCTGCGAGCCGGCATTGATGGAGGTGATACCGCGAATGAACATTGCGGCACCCTGGTCGAGATTGCCCGAGTGCATGTTCATGCGGATGTCGCCACCCAGCATCTCGGTCATCTCCTCGTCGATGGTCAGGCCGTTGCCGTCGGAGACGAAGCTGTTGGTAGCCGTTATCGTGGTGCCGTCAACATACATCTGCTTGAAGGCATCGCTGAGCATACGGATGCTGATCTGCTGCTGGGCGTCGCCGACATTGATGGCGACCTGCTGCGACAGGTATTGCGGTGTCTGCACGAAGAGCGAGGTGGCAAACGTGGGCACCTTGATGGTGAACTTACCGTCGTCGTCGGTCATCGCCACATAGCGCTTGTCGTTGAGGACCTGAATGCGCACACCGGCCAGAGGCTGCTTCGTAGCATCGTCGACGACAACACCCTGCACGTTGATGGTTGGATTCGTATCGACGACTTTCTCGCGCTTCGGCGCCTTGATGGCGGTACTTTCTTCTTCGTCGTCGAAATCATCCTGAGCGAAAGCCACTGTGCTTGCTGTCAAGACGATGGCACAGAGTGAGAGTCTGAGACTCTGACGCTGTAGGAAGTTGTATATCGTTCTTTTCATAGTCATCCTTTATTCTAAATTAGACCAATAGTCGTTGTACTCCTTGGGAACGAGATAGACACCCGCCACACGCATCTGCTGGTCGTACTTCTTACGGTTGGCCGACGAGGTGTAGGTCTTGGTGTGCATCATGATCAGGCTGGGATAAGCATCCAGACCGTAATAGCAGGCGGGGAAGGTGAACTCGCCGAGGTCGATGACGTTGACGCGTCCCGGGTCGCCGACGCAGATCAGGTTGGCAGCGCTCTCGCCCTCGTCGGTGGTAATCTCCATCGATGCCTTCGAGCCCTCAGGCAGCACGGTGAGCTGCTGCTTGTTGGCAGCGTCGGTCCAGCTGAGGTAGAAGCGCAGGTAGTAAGGCTTCACGTCGGCCAGAGGCTCTTCCACCTGTGCGGGAACGGTGACGACGTAGATGTGATAGGTTGTAGAGCGTACCGTACCCGTGACGGAACCGTCGCCTCTGATATTTCCGAGGGCGAAGCTGAACTCGGGCTTACCCGTCGTACCGTCGATGTTGGCACTGTCGACGGCGACGTATGAGAAGAAGCGCGACGTCTTGGGCAGCAGCCACTGGCGGAACATTCTCGGCACCTTGCTGAACAGGCTGTCGCGACCGACGAGGTTGTCGAGGGGCACGTTGTGGGTTGTCAGCTTGGTGACCTTCAGCGTCGACAGCGGGCGCGTGGCAATGATCGTGGGATTATACGTCTGCCAGGGGCGGAAGGTGATAGAGTCGATGGTGCGCGTCATGCCGTTGCTCATCTCGCTGACGGCAGTGGTGTGCTGCAGCACCGTCTGTGCATTCTGCAGATAGGAGCCCGACTTTGACACCACCGTGTCGGTAGCAGTCAGCGTGCCCTTGCCGAAGAGCGGCAGGTTGTGAGGGTCGCTGTATGAGAAGACGAGGTTGCTGACAATGTTGCGGAGCGTCAGCGAGTCCTGCAGGTCGGGGGTGGCCTCTGCGGCCTTGTCGGCCTTCGAGTCGGTGGCCTTCAGCGAGGAGGCTACGGTCGTCTTCTTGCTGATGTCCATATAGTCCATCTTCGCAATGTACTTGTAGCAGGGATTGATGGCAGCATAGGCATCGTTCCAGGCTTTGTCGCTGGGAACGAGCATGCAGAACGTGCTGTCCTCATCCTCGAGGTCGGCGCGCATGATGCTGCGAATCACGTTGTTGCGCTTCTTCAGCACGGAGTCGAGGTAGGTCTGCCTGCCGTTGACCAGCGGACCGACGACCGATGCGTTGACGTCGAGATAGTACTCATCATACTTCTGGATGTAGCTCTTGATGGAGTCGCAGCCCTTGAGGTTATCGATGTTCTCATAGAGGTTGTAGTAGAACTCCGACATGCCGTTGAGCTTGTGCATCACGCCGTTGGCCGAAGGAATGTTGACCTCGCCATACGAGAAGCCGTCGAAGCCGGTCTGCGTGAAGGGATGGTGCTTGGCGTTGAGCGTGATGATGGTGGCACTGTCCTGAGCCGCCGATACGGGATAGTTGTACTCCGTGATGTGATGCTGCATGAACTGCTTCACGATGGTGGCGCTGTCGCTGCCCATCAGGCGCTGGTAGTCGGCATCGCTGATGGCACCGTCGACAGGTGCCCAGACCGTATAGAAGCGGGAGCTGTTGAGGGCTTCCGAGAACTTGCACTTCTGGGCAAGGGCAGCAAACTTCGTCAGCTGCTGGTCGCTGCTGATATTCTCCCACAACGTCTTGTTGGCACCTGGGCGCGCATCGGCCGGTACCGAGTTGTAGTCGTCATAGTCAGTGCAGCTGATGACTGCGGCACCGCCGCAGCACAGCAAACAAGCGACGAGATAATTCTTCATATTCTTGGTAATCATAATATTCAATTCTCAATTATCAATTCTCACTTGTTTAGTACCAGTCCTCGGTCATGGTCTGACTGTTGACGATGTCGAGCGGCACCAGTTCCACGAAGTCGAACGACCAGCCGAGGTTGGTGTCGTTCACCAGGTTCTTGATGCGCAGCCAGTAGTCCTTGCCCTGCTCAAAGCGCTGGGTGGTGATGATGCGGCGCAGCATCATCGTGCCGTAGCCGGTCTCCGAGCGGCAGCTGGTGGAGCCGATGATCTGGCTGGCAGCCGAGTAGATGTCGTCCTCTGAATAAGTCAGCGGGTCGGTAATCGAATTATAGGTACCACGCGAGAAGGATGCCGGAGCACGCATATAGCCGCGCACGTGCATACGCTGGTCGCTCTCGACGCCGCAGTCAGATGTCTCGTCGTCGGCGCGGTTCACGATGTCCTCATAACCGATGGTAGCGTCCTGATAGGGGTTGGCGCAGGCGTCGAAGGGGATGCCGATGGCCACCATATCCGACTGTTTCGACGAGTTGCCGAGATAGAACTGCATCAGTCCGCCGCGTGCCATCGGAGGATAGATAATACGAAGCTCATACTCGCCCGTAGGCACGTGAGGCAACTTGATGGCGAAGTCGTAGACGTCCCAACCCTGGAACTGGTCAGAGTTATGTGCACGCCAGGCGCCCATCACGTTGAAGCGGAGCAGCGTACCGGGGTTGTAGCAGACGATGTTGTCGAAGTAGTTGTTCTGGAAGGCCACGCGGTTGCCGTCGCCGCCGCCGTTGAGGGCGCTCACCTCGGCGGGCGTAGCACCGCGAAGTCCGTTGTTGATGAGCTCGTAGAGGAAGGTCGACGAGTCGAAGCGCAGGCGCTCATAGAGGGCGTTACGGGCGTTCTCGTCGTACTTCAGGATACCCTTGATGCGGTGGATATAGCCGTTGAGGGTCTCGACGCTGCTGTTGCGGTCGACGGGTACGCCGGCGAACTTCAGCACGTGGTCGCCGTCGCCCGGTGTTCCGAAGAGTCCGAGCTTCGAGGTCAGCGTGTTGTTCGTCAGGTAGCGGTTCAGCCACAGGTCCTTAGTGGTCTTGGGGTTGGTCTCCCACACCTTCAGGATGGTGTTGGGGAGCATCGTCTCGAAGTACTCCTGGGGCTCGTAGCCGAAGCAGAAGTTCCACGACGAGTTGGTCTGTGCGTTCTTCTCGTAGACGATGCGGTCGATGGGCATGCCTGCACGCAGGATGTGATAGGCCACGAACATGTTCACCACGTTGAACCGGTTGGTGTAGTCGTCGCCCGTGCTGATGGTGATGCCCTTCTCGTTGATATAGTCGTACCAGGCAGCCGAACCGGCATACCACTCAGCACACTTCTTCTTCAGGTCGTCGAAGCTGTTGATGCCGGCAGCGCGGAACACGTCGTCGGTCTCGGCAAAGACGGTCCACTTCACCATACACTCCTTGGGGTAGTAGAGCGAGTTGCCGTCGCGGTCGTTGTGGTTGGTACCCAGATCGTAGGTCACCGGCGTGCCGTCGGGATGGCGCTTGGCCTCGATGGTCAGCGTGTCGGTATAGCCTGTAGCCTCGAGGGCTGCGTAGAAGATGCTGAGGTCTTTCTCGCCCTCGACGCGCAGCTGGTCGTCAGTGGTGCGGTCGGAGCGTGGAATGACGGTCGAGCAGACGTGGAGAATACCGTTGATGGCCTCGATGTCGCCGTCGACGATGGCCGAGATGTCGTTCAGACTGGTCAGTCCGACGTAGTCCTGATTGTAGGCATCGACGCCGAAGGTGCCCACGCGGATGCTGCGGCCCGTCTTCATCGTGGTCCATGTGGTGGCCGTACCGTCGAGGTCGACCTGCAGGTGCTCCTCACCCGAGAGGTGGAAGCGTGCTATGTCGTCGCACAGCGAGTCGGGCATCAGGTTCACCTTCGCCATCACGTCGAGGCTATTCCAGCCGGCGTCTTCCTTGATGCCGTTGTGCTTCTGCTTGGCTTTCGAGATGAGGTACGACTCGTCGTTATAGAGACTATCCAGATAGGCGTTCACGCCGTCGTTCATCGGTGCGAAGCAGGTGTACTGTCCGTATGTGCCCATATACTTGTCGAATCCGCCTTTCTCGAGTATGCGGTAGAAGGCGCTCAGTTCGGGGCGGTCGCGCAGCAGCTCGGCGATGGTCTTCTCGTCGGACGAGAAGAGGTTCGACCCGTCGGGTTCCTCCGTACAGGCGATTGAACCGCAGACGACGCAGATTGCACAGATGAGATATTTTACTTTGGTAATCATATCTTTACTTTTTACCTTATTATATTAATACTTGGACGAAGATTTATACACAGGGTTCTGCACGAGGTTGGGGTTCAGCTCGACCTCGTCCTGATTGATCGGCATGTAGAGATATCGCTCGTCGCGAATCTTGGCCCGCATGGCAGTAGGCACGGCATACTTGCGGAGTGCCAGCTCTAAGAATTCGTCGCTGTTGGTCACGAAGCCTTCGGTCAGCTTCTTCTTGAGGTCGGCCTTCTGCGCAGTGTGACGGTAGTTGAAGCGCATGAGGTCGAACCAGCGCTTGCCCTCGAAGCAGAGCTCACGGGCACGCTCGGCCATCACGAGCTCCTCCATGCGGTCGCGGTAGGTGGTGTACTTCAGTGCGTACGACGTCTTGTTGGCGTCAGAGAGTGCACGGTCGTTGATGAACTTGCAGATGTTGAAGGCCTCCTCGTTGCGGGTGTCGCCCTCAGCCTTGCCGCCCAGCTCGTAGAGCTGCACCAGGGCCTCGGCCTTCATCAGCATCACGTCGGTGAGGCGGTAGAAGATCCAGTTGCGGTTCATCGTGTTTGTACGACCGCCCGAGGGGCTGCCCTCGGCCGTGTTGTTCGTGCCGGCTGACGAGAGTGCCACAAACTTGCGCACGTCGTACTGCTCGGCAGTACCCGTGGCGTCGTAGACGTATTCGAACAGTCGCTGGTCGGCGCTGTTCATCCAGACACCCTTACCGGTGGCGTCGACCGAGCCGTACACCTTTGATGCCTTCAGGTAGCCGTAGCCGTTGCCGCTGGCACTATTGTAACGGTAGTACATCTGGTCGAGTCCGGTGTTGGCGGCATTCGAGAGACGGAACTGCAGCTCGAAGATGCTCTCGTCAGCATTCTGTCCGCTCTGGCCGAAGAGGTCGCTGTACATGTCGCTGTAGCTGGAGAGATAGTAGTCCAGCTTCTCGTCGTCGCCACCCATGCGGCGGCGCGAAGGAGTCAGCTCGTAGGCCTCCTTCTTGGCGGCAATTACCTTGTTGCAGTACTCGACACAGGCCTCATAGTCGGCAGCGTCGCGATTGATGGAGGCGCGCCAGAGGTAGATGTCGGCAAGAACGGCGTTGATGCCGTCCTGGTTCAGGTAGCCCTTGTCGCGCCAGTCGCCGAACGTATTGGCAGGAACGGCATACTTCGAGGCCTCCTTCAGGTCGTTGATACACATGGTGATCACGCTGTCGGGAGTGGCCTGCAGCGCATTCAGGTCGGCGCTGCTGTTGAGGTAGGCACCGGGCGTCACGGGGATATCGTGGAACACCTTCGTCAGGTAGTAATAGCAGAACGCACGCAGGGCGAGCATCTGCGCCTTGTTGGCATCGTAGTCGCCGCGCATATAGTCGGGGTCGACGGCTATTACGTCCTCAGCCTTCTCGAGCACGAGGTTGCAGTAGTTGATGGCCGAATAGAAGGGATACCACGACGTGAACGAGTTCTCGGTCTCGATGTTGAGCGAGTAAATCTGCTGCAGGGCCGTGCGGTAGGCAGCACTGGTGGGCAGCGACGAGGCCACTGTGAGCTCGTCGGAGCGGAAGTCGCCCCATACAATCATATTGCGAATGGCGGCCTGGTCGCGCAGCTGTGCGTAAGCCGTAGCCACGACAGCCTCCACCTCGCTCTTCTTCTGCCAGAAGTCGTCGTCGACGGTCTTGTTGTCAGGCAGGATAACCGTGTCGACACACGAACTCAGCGCGACGCTTGCAAATATTATAGAAAGAATCTTTTTCATAATCATCAATTGTCAATTATCAATTCTTTTAGAATCCGAAGTTAAGACTGGCGGTAACCGACTTCGATCTTGGTGTGGTAGCACCGTCGGTGGCCGGCGTGTAGGTACCGGCAGCAACTTCCGGATCGATACCCGTGTACCTTGTCCAGCAGAAGAGGTTGTTCAGCGTCACGTAGGCCGACAGCGTGTTCAGACCGAGCTTCTTGATAGCCTTCTTGGGCACGCTATAGGAAATCTGCAGGTTGTTGAAGCGCAGGAACGAGCCATCCTCAACGAAGCGCGAGCTCACCTGATAGTTGTAGCCCGTGCCGTAGAGGGCGCGCGGAATCTGGGTCACGTCGCCGTCCTTGCGCCAGCGGTAGGTCACCGACGAGCACTGGTTCTCGGTGCCGTACATGCTCTCCAGACCCATGCGGGCGGTATTGATGATCTTGTTGCCCCAACGGTAGTTGAAACGGGCCACGAGCTTCCAGCTGTCGTACTGCAGCGTGATGTTGAAACCACCCTGCATCTTGGGCAGCGAGTTGCCTAAGTACTTGATGTCAAGCTCGTTGATGTTACCGTCGTGGTTGACGTCCTCGTAGATGGCGTCACCACCCTTGAACTCATAATCGGTTTCACCATAATAATAAGCCAAGTGCTTGGGCACGCCGGTGTTGGTCATGATGACCTTGCCCTTCTCGTCGATGGCGACGGGGAAGGTCTTACCCTCGGCGAGCTGCTGGTTGATCCACTCCTCGTAGTTCCAGTCGTACTTCTCGCCACGTGCCTTGGCCTGAGCCTGCAGCTGCAGCTGCTTGGTGTTGTAGTTGGTCAGGTAGTCGTAAGAGTACTGGTAGACGCCGTTGTAGTTATAGCCATAGATAGAGCAGAGCGGGTCGCCGACAACCACGCGGTTGAGCACTGAGCTGGAGCCGCGGCGGCTGTAGCTGGGCTGCGAGTTCATGTTGTCGAGCACGCGCTGATCCATCTCGAGCAGCTTGTTCACGTTCTGGGCCATGTTGAAGCTGGCTGATACCGAGAACTTCTTCACCTTAATAAACTTGTTGGCGTTGACGGTCAGCTCCCAACCCTTGTTCTCCATCTCGCCGACATTGCCGAACGAGATTGTGGTCGACGTGTTCCAGGCGGCCGACGTGGGAATGGGGATGCCTCTCATGATGAGGTCCTTGGTCTTCTCGTCGTAGAGGTTGACGTCGATCTCGAACATGTCGTCGAGCAGTCCGACGTTGAAGCCGAGGTTCAGACCGATCTTCTTCTGCGGGCGCAGGTCGTCGAGCTTCAGGCCGCTCATCGTGGTGAAGTAGCCCGTGCCGTAGCGTCCGGCGCGCGAGGTGTACTGGTTGAAGTAGTTGTCGACCGACACGCTCGAGCTACCCGTGATACCCCACGAGCCGCGAATACCGAACATCGAGACGTACTTCCTCAGCGGGGTGAAGAAGGGCTCTTCGCTCAGGTTGTAGCGCAGCGAGACGTTGGGCGAGTAGAACCAGGGGTTCTTGGGGCCGAACTTCGAGCTGCCGTCGGCACGGAGTCCGAAGCCGATGTTGTAGCGCGACTTGTAGGAGAAGTGGGTCTGATACACCCAGTCGTGCCAGGCCGACTTCATCGTGCCGGGCTGGTTGTCCATGCTCAGCAGGTGGGCGTCGATGGTTGACGACTCGATGCCGTTGGGAATCGAGCTCTGGCCCAGATACTGGTAGGTGTTCTTCTGTGTACCTGCCTCGTAGTAGGCCATCATCGTCAGGTAGAAGTCCTCGTTCTTGAAGGCGGGCGTGAAGGTGAGCTTCATGCGCGAACCCATCTTGAACTGGTTGGTCTCCGTATTGGTGATGTAGTTATAGTCGTCGTCGGTATAGCTGCCGTTCGACAGGCTGCCCGGCATGAAGGTAGGCTTCGAGTAGGCATAGATGTCGAAGTAGACGCGGCCGTCGAAGGTCAGGCGGTGCTGGCCGTTCTCAGTGCCCAGGAGCTCGTACTTGATGTTGAAGTCGGGCACGATGCTGTAGGTCTGCTCCTTCTGCCACGAGCGGTGGGCGTAGGCCACGGGGTTGCCGATGGCCACGACGTCCTGCAGCTGCGTCGAGGTGTAGTTGCCGTCGTCGGGCGTCATGCCGGTCATCGTCGGGTTCATCAGGAAGAACTCGCCCGTGTTGTTGCCGAAGCGGTCGTAGCGGTAGATGCTGGCGTTGGGCGCCATTGCCAGTGCCATAGCGAGCAAACCGGCGCTCTTGCTGCTGCCGTAGGTGTAGTTCTTCAGGTTGTCTGTATAGGTCAGCGCGAAGTTGGTCGAGAAGCGTATGCGGTCCGACACGTTGTAGTCGAGCACCAGGCGCGTGGTCAGACGGTCGAGGCGCTGCTTGATGACCGTACCCAGCTGGTGGTTGTAGCTGGCCGAGATGCGGAACGTGGCCTTCTGACCACCACCCGAGATGTTGACGTTGGCCTCGTGCTGCTGACCGAACTGCTTGATGGCGCCGACCCAGTCGGTGTTCTTGTTCCAGTTGTTGGCCTCGGCCCACGACTCGGCGGGTACGTAGTTGATTTCGTTGATGGTGGCTGTGGCCGACGAGCTTTGCGTGGGGTTGTAGAACTCCTCCTTGAGCATCATCGTGTAGTTGTCACCGTTCAGCAGGTCGTAGCCGCTCGGCATCCACGTACCCGTGAACTTATAGCCCAGCGTCACGCGGGGCTTGCCGCGCGTACCGCGCTTGGTGGTGATCATGATGACACCGTTGGCACCCTGCGAGCCCCAGATGGCCGTTGCGGCAGCATCCTTCAGCACGCGGATGTCGGCAATATCGTCGACACTGACGGCGAGCAGCGACGAGAAGGCCTCCTCGTCGGCGCTCTCGAAGTCGATGTCGGATGAGTTGTATTCGAAAATCTTGTCGTCGACGACAATCAGAGGCTCGGCCGAGCCGTTCAGCGTCGACACACCGCGCAGACGCATGGTCGTACCGGCACCGAGGTTACCTGAGTTGGCCACGATGTCGAGACCGGCAATCTCACCCTGCAGGGCCTCGTCGGCCGATGTGAAGGCCATACCCTCGACGTCCTGTAGGTTGAAGGTCTGCTGCGAGACGGTCACCTCGCGCTTGTCGATGTTCAGACCGCCTGATGTGGCACGGCGTCCCACCACCTTCACCTCGCCGAGGGTCGTCTTGTCGTCCTCGAGCTTGATGTTGAAGGTCTTCTGGTCGCCGATGGTGAGTATCTTCGTCTTGCTTCCCACGTATGAGACGACGAGCTTGTTCTTCGGGTTCTTGATCTCCATAGAGAAGTTACCCATCATATCAGTCTGCGTGGCACTGATGATACGGTTGTTGGCATCGCGCTCAACCACGTTGGCCATCATCACCGGCCCCATAGCGTCTTCCACCGAACCTGATATGACTCTGCCCTGAGCCATCACCGCCTGGGCGACAATGGTAAGCAGGAGTGTCAGTAGGATTTTTATTCTTGACATAAATATCTTGATTCTAAATTGTTCACTATTCACTTTTCACTTCCTCACTCTTCACTTCTAATACTGCCTGTTGCTGTTGAAGCACAGGGGGGTGTCGATACCGTGAACGGTCACGAACGACGAGGTCTCGATCGACTTGTAGGTGCCGTACGAGGAGGTGTTCTCCGAGGTCGTGATGTCGCGGGCAATGAGGTTGGCAGTGGCGGAAGAGGCGTTGACGGTCACGGACGTGCCGGAGGCATCCCGCACGGTGAGCTTGTTGTCGCCGCCGGTGACAGTCAGCGTCTGGGCTATACCGAGCGCGTTCGAGCAGAACGTCGAATAGGCCGGCTCGGGCGTCGTCTGACCCGTCTTGGGGTCGTAGTTCTTGAAGTAGCGGTCGGCGAAGAGCGAGCTGTTCTGCGTGTGGTAGCGTACGAACTTGGTCATCTTCTCCAGCAGCTCCCTCACGTATTCGGAGGCCTGGCTCTGGTCAGTGAATCCGTACTGGCCGGCAACAGCCTCCCAGTTGTCGACGATGGCCATCACCTGCTTCCAGGTGGGCAGTCCCATCGTCTGCTGGGCCTTCACCATAGCCTCGTAGGTGGGGGCATAGATGGTGTAGTTATAGGCACTGAGCATGCCCCAGTTGTCGTTGTCGTCGATGATGCGGAAGGCCTTCAGCTTGGTGTTCTTCTGGGCCTCGGTCTCGCTGCCGGTCAGGATGCCGGCGAAGCTGTAGATGTCTTCGTTGTTGAACTGCAGGCAGAAGTTCAGGAAGTGGTCGTACTCGGGCAGGGCCACGTCGTAGTCGGCCTCAGCGTCGTAGAACTCGGGGCGCGACAGGGTCTGCATGACGGTCGTGATGGTGGGCTGCAGCGGATAGTCCAGACGGTAGACGGTACCGTTCTCTATCCTCGCGTCGGCACTGTTCGCGTCGAAGGTCTCGGTGATGGTCGACCACTGCGAGGGGTCTGACTGCTGCAGGCCGCCGGCCACCTTGTTGCCGTCGACGACGACGGTGCCGCCGTGCTTGGTCTTGTAGTAGCGGTTGCCGTAGAGTCCGTACTGTGGATTGCCCTTACCCGTCTCGGTCGAGTCGGCCAGCACGATGGTGCAGTAGTCGAGCAGGTCCTTGATCTGGCTGTTGAAGATGCCCGACTCGATGTTGATGTCCTGGGCATTGGCAGCCTCTACGTAGGAGCTGAGCTGGTTGTAGGGACCCGACTGGTAGATGTATTTCCTGACCAGCACGTGGAAGGAGCCGTCAGCCTGCGGGTCGAAGCGGAAGCGCAGTCCCTTCAGGCCGTCGTCGTCCTTGACCGACGTGGGGTCGATGACGATGAACTGCGTCTCGTTGTCGGTCGGCACGAACAGTCCGTAGCGTGCCTTCATCGAGAGCAGGTAGTAGTACATGTCGGCACCGAGCTTCGAGGGCACACCGGCGGTGGCCTGGTGGTCGTTCAGCATCTCGCCCATCGTGCGCATATCCTTATATACAGACGCGGGGCCGAGCACTGAGTTGTACAGCTTCGGACCGAAGAGCTTGTTCATCTTGTAGATGACGCCGTTGTTGCCGATGGTGACGTCGTAGTTGCCGTCGCTCTTGCGGATGATGTCGTTCTTCGTCACGTCGAGGAACTCGAAGGCATCGTTCTGCACCGTTGCAAACGTGCTGGGCACCGTCTTCGTCAGGTAGGGCTTCATCACGTTGTTCAGGATGCTGGCAAATATCGACGGGTCGTTGTTGTAGACGGCGTCGAGGTGGGCGTTGAGGTTGGCGGCCGAGAGGTCGAGCGACGGGTCGCCCAGGTTCTTCAGAATGTAGGCGGCCTCCTTCAGGAAGTAGTTCTCGACAGCCTTGTCGTCGGGAGCCAGGAAGGCGGCAATCTCGGCATCGTCGTTGCTCGAGCCGCCCTTCAGCGTCGGGTTATAGTAGTTCCAGCCCGGGTCGAAATCGAGCAGCTGGTTGTCGGCTACGGTCATGCCGCGCACGGGCTGTGCCAGCTTGGCGCGCTGTGAGTTCTTGCTCAGGTAGCGGATGGCGTAGACCGTGTCCGTCGTGCCCGTCTCGGCACTCTGCTCGGTCAGCGTCAGGTCGGGGTCGGGGAAGCTGTAGTAGTCCAGCATGCGCGAAATATAATGTGTATCGCTGCCCGAACGCAGAATCTGGGCCATGTTGCCGGGGTTCACGAGCACCTCGTCGAGCTGGTGGATGTAGCCGTTCTGGCAGACCACGTCGCCCTTCACCACCGTGCGGTCGAAGATGTAGGCGGCTCCGTCGACATAGTCGTGGCCGGTCAGCACCTTGAAGTCGCTGTCGTCGCCCGTCACGGTCATGTTGTTGTTCAGCATGTACTCACCCGTCAGGTGAACCATCGGGGCCACCGTGTTGTCGAAGACGGCCTGGATACCGCTGCCACCCATGAAGCGTGCGAAGTACTTGTTGTTGGCAGGCATGTCCTGAGCGGCCAACGGCGTCACGGCATACGACAGGCGCATGTTCGTGGCGTGCTTCACTAACTGTCCCTGCAACATGTTTCCGGCGCTGTTCTGCAGGTTGGACAGCGTACCGACCAGAATGGCGTTGTCGAGCATCGTCGAGAACAACAGTTCCGCCTTCTGGGCGTGCGTCAGCTGCTCGTAGCTGCTTGCGCCGAACTTGTTGTTACCACCGGCAAAGAACCGTGCGAAGGCGTCGTCGTTAGCCGGGAAGATGGTCTTACTACCCGTCTTGTTCAACACCTCCGCATAACCCATGTCCTCAATCAGCCTGCAGTACGTCTTGAACGTGCCCTGCAGCTGCGACGGGTCTTGTAGCTCTTTGTAGATACTCTCGCCAAGCCAGGATGGCAATTCTCCCTCCGGCACCACGTAGTCCTTTGTACAGGACCCCAGGCCTAAGCACAGAAGGGAAGCATACAAAAAGAGTTTTTTCATAAAAGGTTTGTTTTATTTAAGCATTTTTGATTTGCAGTTAGTATTTCGGCATGCAAAATAACAAAAAATTATTCAAACCTGCAACTTTTTAACAGCCCGACTTTCTGATTTAGTCATTTTTTACATTTCATTTCTCATTTTTTAGTGTCACGAAGGCCGCACGTTCTCACAACAGGCGGGCTTTTACCTGATTTTAGTGATTGTTTATGATAAATAGGTATAAACAGAATGTTACTAACTGGCCTAGTTAGCACTACTAACTGGCCTAGTTAGCACTACTAACTGGCCGAGTTAGCATTGCTAAGTAGCCCAGTTAGCGGTGACAGTTTGACAGTTGACAGTTTTATCAAGACCACATAAAACCCGCAAAATAGAAATATATTATAAATATTATATAAGTATAATATATATAATACTATACATATCTTCTCCCATCACCTTGTATGTACTCATAATAAAACTGTCAACTGTCACAACTGTCACCACGATGCCACCGTACCGTCGACGGCGTCACCTTCAGCGACAACTACGTCAGCCTCGTGCAACGTCACCAGCGAGTTCGTCGGCCAGCAGAAGTTCAGACCACAGATTGACGGTAACAAGCTTACCCGCTTACCATCCAATTTCCAGCCATATAAGACTGGGCGAAAGGGCTAATCGAAGCCCTCTGCCAAAAAATGTAGCAAGAAAAACAGAAAGTTGTGGCTTTGTTCTCCTTCTTTTTCGTAACTTTGCAGCCGAAAAAGTATCGATACTAATAACCAATGCAAATGAAAAGATTATTGCTTGTGGCCCTTATGGGGCTGATGACTGTCGGTGCCGCTGCCCAGCGCGCGACCGATAAACTGGATCGTGGACTCGTGGCCGTGCCCGGCGCTTCGGGCGGCAACTTCGTCAGCTGGAAGATTTTCGGCGAGGAGTACTACGACACGGAGTATAACCTCTACCGCGACGGCGTGAAGGTGAACGCCAAGCCGCTGACGGTCTCGAACTACAGCGACACGGGCGGCAAGGCCACGTCGAAGTACCAGGTGGCGGCCATTGTGCGCGGTGTTGAGCAGGAAAAGAGTGCCGAGGTGGCACGCTGGGGCGCCCAGTACAAGGACGTGACCATCAAGGGCGTGACCAACCGCAACGGCGCTGACGTGACGTCGAAGTACGAGATCAACGACGTCTCGCTCGGCGATGTCGACGGCGACGGCGTGGTGGAGTTCATCATCAAGCGCAACAACACCGGCGGCGACCTCAATACCGCCAACAACAAGACCGACTTCAACCTCTACGAGTGCTACAACATGAAGGGTGAGCGCCTGTGGTGGATTGACCTCGGCCCGAACATGATGGCCGGTCCCGACGAGCAGTGGGACCTCGTGGCCTTCGACTGGGACCAGGACGGCAAGGCCGAGTGCGTGATGCGCGGCGCCGACAACATGATTATCCACACCGCCACGGGCAAGGACATCAAGATAGGCAACATGAACTACTACGCCCCGCGCGACGAGTACACCCACCAGGGAGCCGAGTACCTGCTCTATCTGAACGGCTCGACGGGCGAGCCCTACGCCTGGGACGGCTCCGACAACTGGACGCCGATGGCCTACCCGCTACCCCGCTTCGAGCAGGGCGAGACCGACTATGCCACCGCCTGGGGCAAGGCCGACACGGGCCACCGCTCGTCGAAGCACTACTTCGGCGCACCCTTCCTCGACGGCCGCAAGCCCAGCATCTTCCTCGGCCGCGGCTGCTATACCCGCCACAAGATGTGCGCCCTCGACGTGAACCCCGTCACCCATGAGCTGACGCAGCGCTGGCGCTGGGACAACAACGCCGGATGGAGCGACCCCTGGTTTGGCAACGGCTTCCACAACTTCCAGATTGCCGACACCGACTGGGACGGCCGCGACGAGATAGTCTTCGGCTCGATGATCATCGACGACAACGGACAGGGCCTCTGCACCACCGGTCTGGGTCACGGCGATGCCCAGCACTGCAGCGACTTCGACCCCTACCGTCACGGTCAGGAGCAGTTCACGTGTAATGAAGATGAACCCGCGTGTACCTATTGGAATGCGACGACGGGCCAGATATACTACCGCCTGCAGTCGACGGGCGACGACGGCCGCGCCCTCTGCGGCAACTTCAGCAACCAGTTCCCCGGCTCGCTGGGCCGCACCACGCAGTCGGGACTCGTCTCGACCGTTGCCGACAAGGTGATCGAGGGCGGTCCCGCTACCGGCGACGCCAACGACGCCCTCTACTGGAGCCACCTGAACCAGCGCATCTACTGGGACGGCGACCTGCTCGACGAGGTGTTCGACTCACCGGGCAGTAACGCCCGCAACGGTGCTGTCTACAAGCCCGGCGGCGGCCGTCTCATCACGTTCGACGGCACGAACACCGCCAACTCGTCGAAGAACAACCCCGGAGCCATTGCCGACATCCTCGGCGACTGGCGCGAGGAGGTGGTCATGCGCAACGGCACACAAGGCAGCCGTACCATCCGCATCTTCACTACCAACACGCCGACCACCTACGGCATCTACACTCTGTGGCACGACCACCAGTACCGCAACGCAATGGTCTGGCAGTGCGTCGGCTACAACCAGCCGCCCCACAAGAGCTACTTCCTGGGCCAGCTGGAGGGCATCACCGTAGCCCCGCCCCCTCTCACGATGACGGGACGCACCGAAGTGGCCAACGGCGGCACCATCGGCGCTGCACATAACGGCCAGCACGTGATGGTCTGCGAGACCGGCGACTCGAAGATTACCGTTGCCGACGGCGCCCAGCCCTACATGGTGACGTTCAACGTGCCGTCGTGGGTGCAGGGCACGACGAGCAAGATTCTCAACGGCGGCGCCAAGATCAACTACGAATACTACACCTGCGACGTCAGCGGTGCTGCCTTCACCGGCTCCATGCGACTGGTGAAGCAGGGCGACGGCGCGCTGAACCTGCCGAAGGCCGACATGACCTACAGCGGCGAGACCAACGTCTGGGCCGGCGCGCTCAACTTCGACGGCACGCTGAAGAACTCGCCCCTCTGGCTGAACCGCTTTGCCGAGCTGAACTCTGACGGCGGCACCTTCCGCTCCATCAAGATGGACTACGACGCCAAGCTGCGCCCGGGACGTGCCGACCATCGCGGCACCATAACCACCGACTCGCTGCTGCTCGGCTTCGGCTCGCGCATCGTCTTCGACCTCTATTGCGGCGACATCACCGCCGACCAGGTGAACACCCGCCTGCTGACCGTCGAGACCAAGACGTGGAAGTACGGTCCGAAGTACCTGACGCCCGTCTTTGAGTTCGTGCTCCACGACGCTGCCGACGGCGAGGTGGCCGAGGGCAAATACCTGATTGGCGAGGCTGAGACCGTAACAGGCAAGCTGAGCGACATCAAGATAGAAGGCGTAGGCACGAAGAAGAAGGCCGAACTGCTGCTGGAGGACGGCAAGCTCTACCTGAACGTCGCCGGTGTGCGCGATGCCGGACTGATTGTCTGGAACGCTGGCGTCAGCAACGTCTGGGAGCTGGCTGGCGACGGTAACTTCACCAACGGCGCCGACCCGACCGTGACCAACGACATCTTCGTCAGCGGCGACAAGGTGCGCTTCGACGATACCGCCGCCAAGCAGTCGGTACAGCTGAAGGGTGACATCGAGGCCGACACCATCGAGGTGGACAACACCAAGGCCTACACCTTTGCCGGCACGGGTGCCATCACTGGCAAGTCGGTGCTCGTGAAGCGCGGCTCGGGTATGCTGACCATCGGCAACGACAATACCTATACCGGCGGCACCCGCATCTCGGGCGGCATCGTCAGCGTCAAGTCGTTGTCGAACGCTAATCAGGCCGCCGGCAACCTGGGCGCCATGAACACGGCGGCCTCCAAGTTCGTCATCGAAAACGGCGCTGAACTGCGCACGACGGCAGCCGTCACCCAAGGCTCGGCCATGCAGATGGCCGGCGACGGGGGCGGCATCATCAACAACTCGGCCGACTTCATCGTCAACCGTGCCATCACGGGTACGACGCTCACCAAGAAGGGTGCAGGCTGGATGAAGCTCAACGTGGCCAACAGCAGTCTGAACCGGCTCGTCATCGTGGCTGGCACCGTGCAGTGCGTCAATGCCAACACACCCGCCAAGACGGTCGAGTTCCAGGGCGGTACGCTCAGCGAGAACACCGGCACCAGCTACGCCATCTACGTGCCCGAGGGCAAGACCGGCACGTGGAACATGGCCAACCGCTCTACATATAAGAATAAGGTGACGGGCAAGGGCACGCTCAATGCCAACTGCGTGACCGAGAAGGGCACCAACTACTACGCCACCCGCACCCCCATACAGTGTAACTTCACCGACTTCGAGGGTGTTCTGAAGCCCTCGTCGAATGTCGACGATCCCGCCGTGCTGCGCTTCACGATGGACGTTGCCGGCGGTATGCCCAAGGGCACGATGAACATTGCCGCTTCGGTCGAAGTGCAGAACAGCGGCAAGACCTTCACCATCGGCCGCGTGATGGGTACCGGCAAGCTGGGCGGCAGCTGTACGTTCAGCAACGGCGCCTCGGTAGGTGCCAACACCTGGCAGGTGGGTAACGACGAAGACTGGACGACGACCGTCAAGGTGACGTCGAACGCCAACTTCGTGAAGATAGGTACGGGCAAGGTGAACTGGAACGGCCTGAGCGACAACACGGGCACGACGACCGTCCGCGAGGGCGAGCTCTGCGTGGGTCTGACCTCAGGACTCGGAACAGGCCGTCTGACCGTTCAGGAGGGTGCAACGCTCTCGGGTACGAACAGCGTCTCGAAGCCGTTCAACAACGCATCAGTGACCGTCAACGGCACACTGCGTCCCGGCTCTACGGCTGAGGCCACCTCGGGCAAGCTGCACTTCAGTGGCAAGAATGTCAGCATCGGCAAGACGGGCATCCTCATTATCCGCGCTACGGGCAACAACAGCTCAACGAGCATCGAGGAAATCGGCACGCTGACCATCGACGGCACCATCTGCATACAGCCCACAGAGGGCAACACGCTGCAGGTGGGCGACGAGATACGCCTCTGGCCGGCAACGGTCAAGCTGGCCGGCACGCCGCAGTTCGACATGCAGGGCGGCATCACGTGGGACACCAGCCGCATCAGCGAGGGTGTGCTCGTGGTGAAGGACATTGAGACCGGCATCCGGGCGATTGACAATGCAGGACTGGCCACTGGCAAATACTACGACCTCAACGGCCGTCAGGTGCGCCCGACGGGTAAGGGAGTCTACATTCGCGGCGGCAAAAAGATTGTCATTACCAAATAATGTAGGCAAAAGGGCAAAAATTAAGGGGTGATTTTCTTGCGCTATATCAAGAAAATCACTACCTTTGCACCCAAATAACCGAGATTCGACATTATTATTATAACTAATTAAAACAAAAGACTTATGAAAAAACGTTTACTCTTAGCCTTTATGGCAATTAGTGCGTCAATGTCAAGCTTTGCTCTGAGTCAGGGTGAGTTCGTCTACACTCCGCAGGGCCGCTTCCAGATTACGGGCGCTAACGTGAATGCCAACAGTGCATTCCAGGATTTTACGGGTTGGACGGTCGTTTCTGCTTCTGCAGAAAAGACGCTGGCCGACAATTTCAACATCAATGCCAATGGCTTTGCTGAGGGTATCAACTCAGTGGCAAGTCTTGATGCAACAGGCGGAGAGGGCATGCGCTTCAAGTTTGAGCCCACCGATGCCAGCTCTTCATACGTAGTGAGCTACAAGTTGAAGGGTGACGCTGCAGTGAGCGTTCGTGTAAAGACGGTTGCCGTTAACACCAACCTTGCTCAGGTTTACGGTGAAGCAGCTCCTGAGGAAGAGGGTGGCGAACCCGTCATCAATGTGGTGAATACTGCTGAGGAGCTGACCGCTGACTGGCAGACCTTCAACTATGCCATCGTGGGCGACGGCACAGCCCGTACCTACTACATTTCTTTCACAGGTATGGCTACCAACATCGAGATTGCCGACGTTCAGATTGCTCCTGCACTGCAGTTCGCCGATCTGCGCCAGCGCGACGCCATGCTTGAGAAGATCAATGTCTACAAGAACTGCTACGAGTGGCCTGCTGAGGCGCTTTCCGATATGGCTGTAGACGAGGCTATTGAGAATCTGCAGGCTATTGGCGACGAGAGCGGCCAGGCCGAGCTCGACGAGCAGATTGCTACTGCCCAGGAGATTCTTGACGAATTCCTGAAGGAATATATGGATGACTATTTTGTTCCTTCAGAGAGCACTGCTTCTACAGGTGCCAAAGTCGACATCAAGTTCAACACATGGTATGCAAAGGTTCAGAAAGCCAGTACCTGGGGCGACTGGACTTGTCTGCCTGGTGGTCGTGGTTTCTGGGAGAATGCCGATCAGGGCTGCTCTGACTTAGGTCACTTTCAGAACAGTGGCACTTGGAACAATGGCTCTCCCACGACCCCAATGGGTGTGTATATGCAGAAGGATCTCGATGCCGGCTCTTATGTCTTCGGTATTGAGAGTAAGGCAGCTCTTCGTGAGCCCAAGAAGAACGACTGGAACAACGACGATGGTTTGAAGCCTGCTTACGGTGTGGCATACGTCGTGAAGATTGTTGAGGGTCAGGAGACTCCCGACACGATTGCTTCCGTCGTCAAGGACCTGGATCCCGTCGTGATGACTCCGTTCTTTGTGACGGCAAAGATTGCTGAAGCCGGGAAGTACGAAATTGGTTTCAAGGCATACTGCAAAGAGTCCCATCAGTCACTGGCACTGGGTTCGGTGACATACGTTCACAACGCTTCTCTGTGGGGTAAGAACGAGAACAAGTACAGTCAGGCACAGCTGGGCTACGAGGCCGATGTCCGTGAGCAGATTACTACTGGCCGCAATGCCCTGACCACTGCCGCTGAGTATCTGGCAGATGCCAGCTATATCTGGGGTAAGTCTGAGCTGCAGGCTTGCGTTGATACCATCGCCGGCAAGGTCACCGAGTATGAGGCATATGATCAGGATGCTATCATCGCTACCTTCGACAAGGATTTATATGTAAAGGCAGACCGCACGAAGACGGCTGAGTCAGGACTTCTGGTTTACGAGGTTTACGACAATGCTGTTCGCGACATTCTTGCTGCCAACAAGAAGTTTGTGGCAGTCAACGACACGCTGAACTCGATCCAGGCTGCTATTGATGCTGCTGAAGGTACGATGGCTCTGCGCATCTATGACACCGCTACTGGCAAGAATGCGCTGCTGACAGCCATCTCTGAGACCAAGGTGCTGCAGAACACGATGAAGACCGTGCAGTACAGCGAGGAGAATGCTGCTGCTATCGTTGCTGCCAACGAGGCGCTGAGTGCTGCTATCGACGAGTTCAAGACCACTATTCCCGCAAGTTCTATTGCTACGCTCGTTGACATCGACTTCGAGGCCGACGCCGTTATTGAAGAGGGTGGAACCACTGGTACTATTACAGGTGCTGTTGGTACGATGGAGTTCTCGAATATTGCTACTGACGCAACTGATGCTTATGCTTATCAGCAGGGTATCTGGGATAATGGTGAGCAGAAGTTTAAGGGTTATGTCCGCGTCGGTAACGGTACGGGTACCGTCACCTTCGACCCGACCGTTGACGGTGCTACTGTTGGCACGAACATCCTCAAGCTGAACTGCGACTTCTTCCTCCAGGGACTTTCTGGCCGCTACGTTGGTTTCTATCTGAAGAACGAGGCTGACTCAGTTATTGCTGGTTACTATGCTAACTATTACGACAACAAGATTGATGCCACAAGCAATCTGTCGATTGATCTGGGCAGCCTGCAGTATGGCTCTGGTGGTACCTATGCTAACAGACCTCCCGAGGGTGCCGAGGGCGCTGAGGGTACAGTCTTGGCTAAGAACTCGTTCGAGGTTATCCTCGACTTTGGTGAAGGTTCTATCTACGCTACGACGACATCAGCCAAGGGCGTGAAGACAACTGCTAAGCAGGAATTCGACAAGAGCGTTCCCGTTAAGTTTGTGCTCCAGTCAAACTACGTCAACAACGACCGCCGCATCTGGTTCGACAACCTGAAGATTGAGCGCATCGCCGCCGGTGCTACCGATCCGTTTGTCGATGCTATCCAGGAGGTCGGCACCAGCACCGTCGTGAAGCCCACGAAGGTTCTGAAGGACGGCCGCCTCATCATCAACGGCAAGTACGGTCTCAACGGTATGATCATCAAGTAAGCCACTACACTTACGAACTCTTACATAAAGAGAGAGAGCCTCCATCCCCACGATGGGGGCTCTTTTTACTGACAAGCAACTACCAGAATTATGCGAAAACTACTGTTACTGACCATCGCGGCCTGCTGCTCGCTGCTGAGCCGGGCCGAGAACTATCCCCACCGTTCGGACTATCTGTGGCTGACGGTGCCCGACCATGCCGACTGGCTCTACAAGACGGGCGAGCAGGCGAAGGTGGAAGTAAGTCTCTACGTCTACGGCATTCCCCAGGACGTGGAGGTCAGCTACGAGATTGGGCCCGACATGATGCCGGCCACGTCGAAAGGCAAGGTGCAGCTGAGAAACGGCCGCGCCACCATCAACATGGGGACGATGAAGCAGCCGGGATTCCTGGACCTGCGGCTGACGGCCGCCAACGGCGACAAGAAGTACGAGCACCACGTGAAGGTGGGGTTCTCGCCCGAACAGCTGAAGCCCTACACGAAGAACCCCGCCGACTTCGAGGCGTTCTGGAACAAGAACCTTGAGACGGCCCGCAAGGAGGTGAAGAGCGACAAGCTCCTCGTGAAATGCGAGAAGGTGGACAAGTACACCACCAGCGAGTTCGACTGCTACCTGCTGAAGCTGAAGACCGACAGCCGCCACGCCGTGTATGGCTACCTCACGAAACCGAAGGGAAGCGCAAGCGGCAAATATCCCGTCGTACTCTGCCCGCCAGGTGCCGGCATCAAGACCATCAAGGAGCCGATGCGCAACACCTACTACGCCAAGAACGGCTTCATCCGTCTGGAGATGGAGATTCACGGCCTGAACCCGGAGATGACCGACGAGCAGTTCAAGGAAATCTCGACGGCCTTCGACCGTGAGAACGGCTACCTCGAGAACGGGCTCGACGACCGCGACAACTACTACATGAAGCATGTCTACGTGGCCTGCGTACGCGCCCTCGACTACCTGACGTCGCTGCCCGAGTGGGACGGACGGAACGTGTTCGTGCAGGGAGGCAGTCAGGGCGGCGCACTCTCGCTCATCACGGCGGGACTCGACCAACGGGTGACGGCCTGCGTGGCCAACCACCCTGCCCTCGCCGACATGGCGGGCTACTTAGACAACCGCGCCGGAGGCTACCCCCACCTGAACCGGCTGAACAACATGCTCACCACCGAGAAGGTGGCCACGCTCGCCTATTACGACGTGGTGAACTTCGCCCGCCGCATCACCTGTCCCGTCTTCCTGACCTGGGGCTACAACGACAACGTCTGCCCGCCCACGACGAGCTACATCGTCTGGAACCTCATCACTGCCCCCAAGGAGAGTCTGATGACGCCCATCAACGAGCACTGGACGACGGAGGCGACGAACTACAGCCAGATGCTCTGGCTGAAAAAGCGATTATTCTGAAAGCGAGATACGCACATTCCTGGTGTTTTCAAGATGCAGCATCGGCCGCTCGTCAGGCTGAATGGTTTCCAGTCTGACGTTCTTCAGACGGATGTTCCGTGCATGACTGATGGAGAAGCCCCAGGCCGGCTGTATGCCGTGAGCCGAGGGCTCGGGGTAGTTGGCCTCGCCGAGCTGTCCCGGCTTGCGTGCCTCGGGTCTGAAGAACGGATTGCTGCCGCGCTGCTCCTCGACATCTTTCAAGGTCAGACCGCCACGAAATTGGACATAGAGATTCCGGATGCGCACATTGCTGACGGGGTGGCCCTCTACGCCAGCTATCAGACAGGCATAACGGCTGTCGGCATCGGTGACATGGACATTGCTGATGCGGACGTCGCTGACCTTTGAGGGATGGAACCCTTCGGGAGCGCGCATGCGGTTGCCCAGACGGATATAGATGGGCGAGTTGCAGATATCGGTCATCTTCAGGTCGCTTACGCGGATGTCTTTCATCTCAGCCCCGTCGACGGTCTCAAGGGCCAGTCCGCGACAATGGGTGAACGTGCAGCGTCTGATGGTGATATGGCGGAACCCGCCGCTCGACTCTGTGCCCAGCTTGATGCGCCCAGTCGGCCCGTCGCCATCGGGGGCTTTTTCTACGTTCTTGGTGCGCGTGCCGTCGAGCATCGTACCTACATCGTATCCGCTGACTTCACAGTCTTCTATCAGCACATGCTGCGTGGGCTTCGGGCGTCCCAGGGCGTATGAGCACTTCAGCACGATGGCATCGTCGTTGAGTGTGTTCACGCGGCAGTTCCTGACAACGACGCGCTCGCAGCAGTCGATGTCGAAGCCGTCGCGGTTGGTGTCGCAGTCAACATCTTCTATCGTAAGGTCGTCAACGCCGGTAAGCAACAGTGCAAAGTGACCGCAACGGAGGAAGCTCACCCCGCGGATAGCGACGTGACGGCAGTCGCGCAGGGCCAGGGCTTTGTTCGCCACCGTCGGACCGGTGTAGCCGCGCCTCGGTCCGCCCCGCGAGAGCACGTCCGTACCGTCTATCAGCCCCTGGCCCTCGATGGTGACGTGGTGCAGGCTGTCGCCCCAGATCAGCGAGTTGTGCCAGTGGCTGTGACCGAAGTCCTGATAGCGCGAATCGTTAGGTTCTGCCTCGTCGTAGCCCTCAGTATCGGTCACTGGTGCAGCCTTGATGACGGCCCCCTTCTCCAACCGCAGGGTGATATTGCTCTTCAGACGGATGGAGTAGCAGAGGTAGGTACCTTCAGTCAGCACCACCGTACCTCCACCGTCGCGGCTGGCCTGCTCGATGGCGGCATTGATGGCTGGCGAGTCGATATGCCGCCCATCGCCAACGGCACCGAAATCCCTCGCCATGAAGAGATTCACAGCATGACTGAGCGCCAGATGGCCCATCAGTGCCAATATGATATAAATCCTTTTCATCCTTCACTCCTCAACTCCTCAACTCCTCAACTCCTCAACTCCTTCTTCACTTCCGACGGCAGGATGCCAAACTCCTTCTTGAACGTCTCACGGAAATGTGCCATCTGGTTGAAGCCCGTCATCATGGCGGCCTGGTTCACGTTGTAGTCGCCGCTCTTCAAGAGCTGGTAGCAGTGGTGGAGCCGCCGCTTGCGGATGTATTCTGTAGCCGTCATGCCCGTGAGTGCTTTCACCTTGCGGTAGAAGGTGCTGTGGCTCATGGCCATCTTGTCTGTAACAAAGGCCATGTCGATGTTTTCCTGCATGATATGGTCCTCTATCAGTTGGTTCAGACGGTTGATAAACTCCCGGTCCAGGCGGGTCAGCTGATAGGTGTCGGGTGATGGGTGCTGAATATCACCGTTGACAATCATCTCCGTCAGTCGGCGACGGGCGGTGAGCAGATTCCTGATGCGACTGGCCAGCAGCTTGGCGGTGAAGGGTTTGGTCAGATAGGAGTCGGCTCCGCTGTCGTAGCCCTCCTGCTTGTCGTCGTCGGTTGTCTTGGCGGTCAGCAGGATGATGGGGATGTGACTGGTGCGGATATCGCCCTTGAGCCGGCGTGTAAGCTCTATGCCGTTCATTTGGGGCATCATGATATCGCTCACAATGATGTCGGGCATGTGGTCTTGAGCCAGGCTGACGCCCTCTGCTCCGTTTTCAGCCTGAAGAATGTCGAAGTCGTCTGAGAAGGTGTCGGTGATATACTGGCGGATGTCGGCGTTATCCTCTACAACAAGCAGCTGGGGACGCGTCTCATCATTCTTCACTTCTCCGCTTTTCACTTCTCCACTTTTCACTTCTCCGCTCCTCACGCTGTCCTCTTTGTGCAGGGCGTTCGGATAAGTGTTGTTGACGTCTAACGTCAGCGTGAAGCGACTGCCCCTACCCTGCTGGCTCTCTACGCTGATGCTCCCTTCGTGGAGTTCGGCCAGCGACTTCACCAGGGCCAGTCCGATGCCTGTGCCCGAAGCCTGATGGCTGCCCTTTGCCTGATAGTATCGTTCGAACACATGGGGCAGCGCTTCGGGGGCTATGCCATAGCCAGTGTCGGCAACGGCAATCTTCAGCTGCCCGTTGTCCGTTGTCACGGTGGTGGTTACGCTACCCTCGTCAGTGTATTTGACGGCATTCGACAGCAGATTGTTCATGACTGTGGAGATGATTTCAGAGTCGAACCATACGGCAGGCAGGTTGTCGTCGATATGGCAGTCAATCTGCACCTTGGGATTGCGGTTCAGGGCTTTGTAGTTGAGGCATATCTCGCGAACCAGCTGACCGACGTCGCCACGAGCCACCGTAAGCCGCCGGTTCTGCGTCTCCGTCTTGCGAAACTCCAGTATGTCGTTGATCAGACTCCTCAGCCGTTCGGCACTCTTCTGGATCATGGTCATCTGCCGGCGGGTGTGCTGAGGCAGGCCGCTGTCCTCAAGCAGGTCGTCGATGGGACCGAGGATGAGTGTCAGCGGTGTGCGCAGTTCGTGGGTGATATTTGTAAAGAACCGCAGGCGCTCCTCGTTCATCTCCTGCTTCTGCTGACTCTCGCGCCGCTCCAGTTCGAGGGCATTGCGGAGCGTCAGCTTCCGCTTGTACGACCGCACCAGCAGCGTAACTGCTGCTAAGGCCAGCAGGACGTAGGCCACGTAGGCCCACCACGTGCGCCACCAGGGCGGTGTGATGAGAATGGCAAGGCGCGTCTCCTTTGCCTGCTCCCAGTCCTGACTTCTCAGTTTGGCTCTCAGGATGAACGTGTACAGGCCCGGTCGCAAGCCCCGAAACACCACATCGTGGTCGTTGCCTATGTCGTACCATTTGCCGTCCATGCCCTCCATCTTGTAGGTGTAGTCTACGGCCGAAGTCTGAGCATAGTTGCGCATGGCGAAGGTCAGGCGGATGGTGTTCTGGCGGTAGGTTGTGCTGACGCGCCCCTCCGCGTCGGCCGTCAGGAACTGTATCTCGGTGTTAGAGCCCACGGGGTTGTAGGCTTCGCAGCTGATGATCTGTATCTCCGACAGCTGTTCGCCACTGCCCATCCGCTGCGGGTTGAAGTAGCAGACGCCCCCTGCCGAGCCGAAATAGATAGTACCTTCAGCGTCCATCGTAACGGCCCCATTGGCAAAGCCGCCTGACAGCCGCGTGTCGTAATGGTTGTAGTTGTGGAACCGCTCTGTGCTCTTCACGAAACATGAGATGCCCGAGAAGGTGCTCATCCAGATGTTCCCGTCAGTGTCTTGTTGCAGAGCCAATATGTGGCCATCGTTCAGTCCCTGACTCTCGCCATAGAGGCTGACGCCCGTCAGGCTTCTGGAATCATCGACATACACCAGGCCTTTGTCAGTGGCCAGCCAGACGCCACCCGAGGGTGTCCGGATAGCATGGTTGATCTTGCTCGACGGCAATCCTTCGCTGATGCTCAGATGGCGGTAAGTACTGTTGTTCAGGTCGAAAGCGTAGATGCCGTCGCCCAGTGTGGCAATAAACAGCTGGCGCGGAGCCGTCTCGATGATGCTGGTGGCCGGTGCATGAATGGTCTTGCTGACGAAGTCGTGCAGCGTGGCCTTCCCGTTCTCATACAGGTAGACGCCAAACTCCCCGCCTATCCAAATATGCCCGTCGGCGTCCTCGGTAAAGGAGTGGATGTCGGAACCCTCGGGACTGAGCGGTACGAGCGAGAACTGCTGGCTCTGCCTGTCGAAGCGGTAAGCGCCCTGGTCGTCGACTCCTAGCCACACGCCCCCCTGACGGTCGGCCATCAGACATCTTGGGAAGGCATACCTGCGCCGGATGGTGTTCAGACTGCTCCACCGGCCCTTGATGCCGCCATCGTGCCACCACACCAGCTCGTCCTCGCCGGCCATCCAGAATCCCTGCTCCGGGTCGGCGGCGATGGAGCAGACCGAAGGCCGCCTGTCGCGCAGGTCTTTATAGTCTAAGAGATTGAAGTCCTGCTTGCTGAAACTGATGAAGTCGACGCCCGTGCTGTGGTTGCCTACCCAGATGTTGCCATACTCATCCTCGACGATGCTACGCGTATTGAGCGAAGACAGGCGGACCGGCGTGTCGGTGTAGCTACCGTGTTCAACGATTCTGATGCCTCCAATGTCGGTGGCCACCCAAAGCCGTCCGTCAGCCATCTGGCAAATGTCGTAGACATTGTCATCATAGCGGTCGGCGGCATCGTGAATCTTCGTAAATGTACCCGTTGCTGGGTGAAAGAGAGCCAGCCCCGTATCAGTTCCCACCCAGACGTTTCCGTCGCGGGTCTGATAGATGATGCGCACGTTGTTGCCAGGCAGACTTGACCGGTTGCCCGTCTGCGACTGATAATTCTGGCTCTCGCCATTGGCAATGTTCACGATTGTCATGCCATGCTGACTGTGGCCTATGTAGAGGTGTCCGTGTCCGTCGTCCATGACGCAGCGGTTGTCATGAGGCTGCCGCAGCTGAAGGTCTTTTGCCAAGAGTGTGTTGCAGTCGAAATGCTGTATCTGGCCGTTACCATAGACGAGCCACACGCCGCCGTCGGAGGCGTCTGCGATATCATTGATGCTCGACATGACCAGCCCGTCAGCGGTGTTCAGCTCGCGCATGTTGCCTGTCGTCACGTTGCAGATGGTCAGTCCGCGCTCCGTGCCGATGAGCATGCAGCCCGACGGCTTGTGCCAGTAGAGGGCTGTGATAAGTCCGGCGAGCTGTTCTGACGTGAGCGGCTGGCAGGTTTTCCCAGCGATTCTGTTCACGCCTGCCTCTGTGGCCACCCACACGTGGCCCTTTCCGTCGACGGCAATGCTGACGACAAAGTCGTTCGACAGTCCGTCGGCCGAGCTGATGTGGCTGGTCAGGCTTATCTCCTGTGCCGTCAGCGTCAGGGTGCCTATCAGACAGCAGGCTAAGAGGAACAGTCTCTTAATCATAAGGGGTGTTTGAAGGGTTCTTCATATCGCGCACGCAGACCTCCCACACCTTGCAGCAGCGTGCCGAGCCCTGGGGGCCATTGACGGTAAGGGTGACCACGTAGTGGGCGAAGTCGCGGCTGTAGGTGTGAATGGGGTTCTGCTCCGTTGAGGTGGTGCCGTCGCCGAAATCCCAGTGCCAGGAGGTAATGGGGCCGTAGCTCTGGTCGCGGAAACTGACGGTACGCGTGCCGGGCACGACGTTGAAAGTCCAGTCGCACTCGACGGCTTTACGGAACTGTGGCTCCAAAGGCATCAGGGTGAACAGGCGCTGCATGGAGGCGTTGCCATACATCTTGTGATGCTTCGACAGATTCCAGAAGCCGTTGTTCTGTTCCTGTCCATCGTAGTCGATGACCGCCCAGGCGAGGCCAATCTTCTTGTTTTCATAGAGGGGACTTTCCACTGACTTAGCGGGACCTTCGGGACTGGCATAGTCGAAGGGAGTGATATAGAACTCCATGCGCAACCGCCCCTTCTCGCCGTGGGCGAAGTTGTAGTCGTAGGCATAGTTGGCGTAGGGCAGGTATTTCAGCCACTGCTGCGGTCCCCACACCATGGTCCACGACTTGCCCTCCGTTGGTGGCGTCATGATGTGGTAGTTCTGGGCATGCTGATTCTGAAACTCGAAGAAGGCGTCGATACGGCTCTTGACCTTCGGGTTCAGCCGGAACTCGTCGGTGTGAGGTCCGCCGGACAGGTCGCCGTCGACCACGATCTCGTAAGTGTCGTTATGCAGACTGAGCTGGTTGAAATCCCAGAAGTCGTCGTAAGCCTCGTAGAGGAAGTAGAGCCGGTTGAGTCCGCTGACCCAGCCCACCTTCACCTTGACGTCGAGCGTCGAGCGGTCGACGGCTTTGTGCTTGCCGGTGTCGTCCCACATCTCGTCGATGGTAACGCTATACGCGTCGGGCACGATGTCCCAGTCGGTAAAGTCGCCGTCGATACGTGGGATCTGGGTACGTGGAAACTGGAACACCTTGAAGCCGGGTTCCGTTACCTGTATTTCGGGCTGGGCGACCGCATTAGCAGCCGACAGCAGCACCGATAGCAGAACGATGGACTTACGCATGAGCATCAATACCTAAACAGTTCGACTCTCTGGAATGACGGCTCCGGGCGGCCGAAGTTCAGCCCCTGCCCCGAGAAGCCCTCGTCGACGGCATAGAGCAGGTCGTAACGCAGCTGAATCTCGTCACCGTTCAGCCAGCGTCCCTCCACCCACTGGCCCTGCTCGTCATAGTCGCCCTCGGTGACCTTAGCCAGTCCGACAATGCCCTTGCCGTCGGCAGGAAGGAAGGTGATGCGCACGTTGGAGCCCAAGAAGAGGTAACTCTCGTCTTCCTGACGGATGGCGATGACATAGCCGATGGCGTCGGGGGCGTAGGTGCCGCCGGTGAGCTGTGGTGCTCCTCCGTTGCGCATACCGCTCGAAATGAGTTCACAGACGATGCGCACATCGGCCAGCAGGATGGTGTCCTTCACGCGCGTAGGTTCCGACCCCTTCAGCCAGGCAGCCCCGATGCGCCCGTCAGCCTGTGCCGACAGTATCAGCGGAGCTATGCGGCCTGCCTTCAGATAGAAGCTGCGGAAGGTGGCATTCACGTCGTCGTCGCAGTTGCGCTCGAAGCCAAAGGGCGAATAGCCGATGGCCCCCTCGGCACCGATGGCGTAGGCGGCATTGGCAGCACCGTTCTGTCCGGAGCGCGATTCGGGAATGAACACCGGATTGCCGCTGCGGGCGTAAAGTGCCAGCTGCCGGGGGAAGTCGTTCAGATAGATGTCGGGCGAGAGGATGTCGATATGCGGGGCAGCAGCGCGCCAGATATCGTGGTTCTGTGCCTGCGGACCGCCCGAGGGGTAGTTGCCTGGGCGCGTATCCTCAGGCTGTACTATCCACGCATTGACGAATGTGGGCAGTTCATACTCCTGCTTGCCGGCCTCGGTGATGCGGTCCATATAGGAGGCATAGTGCCAGGCCATGAATATCTCGGCAGCACGGTCGGCGGGACTGAACACCTCCTGCCATGTGCCCTCAGTCTTGCAGCCGCCGGCTTCCCAGGCTTTGCGCGTCTCGGGCAGCAGACTGTCGCGATGGGCCGAAAGCCAGTCGGTCAGCGCCTTGGGTACCTGGTCCTTATAGGCCGCCTCGGCGAGTGGACAGTAGTCGCGGGGATGACCGTGGAGTCCTACTTCGTTCTCCATTTGTATCATGACGACGGTCTGCTGCTGGGCGTCCACCTTTTTTAGGTGAGCCATCATGGCAGCGAAGGCCTTTGCATCAGCCTTGCAGGTCTCGTCGCCCAAGGTTGTCAGTATGGGCAGCTGTTTCCCGTCGGGCGTCTGTGCCAAGGGGAACCGACGCGTGTCGCGCTTTACCCAGGTCGGGGTATAGCTGGTGATGCCGTTCTTCCACGAGCCGAACCAGAGCAGAGCAAGCTTCATGTTGTTGCGGCGGGCATCTTCGAGCAGATTGTCGACGACGGTGAAGTCGAACTGGCCTTCGGCGGGTTCCGTCTGTTCCCACGACACCACCGCCAGAACGGTATTCACGCCCGCGTCCTTCAGTTTCTGCCAGTAAGGGGCCAGATAGGCCCGGCTCGACGAAGTAGAGTTACCCAACTCACAACCCAAGACCAGCCAAGGCTGTCCCTGCACGATGAGCTGCGTCACGCCGCCACGCTTCTCCAGATGGGGCGGTTCCTGACTGGCAGTGGTTTCTTTTCTTTCTCCAGTACAGCCTGCCATGAGTACAGCAGAGAGGAGGATTGCTATTACCTTATTCATCATTATCACAAGTTTTAGTGCTTATATCGGTCAATCAGGTACTGGGGCAGTCGGACGATGCAGATGTTCATTGAGCGGCCGTCGTCGGAGAGCATGGCCGACTGGATTTCGATCTCGGTGCCGTCGGGCTTGAAGGTGGGGTGAACGTGGTCGCGGGCCGTGGTCTTATGTCCTGCCGAGAGGAGTATGCGCTCACCGGTGTGGCGGTCGATGAGCCAGAGCTCGCGTGCGAAGTCGTCGCCAGCCACCCAGTGACCGTCCTGTGAGCCTGCTACGTGCCAGAAGTTGTCGCCGGGCACTTGTCCCTCGAGGGTGAGTTCGCGGGTACGCATGTTGACGACGGCGATGCCGGTGGCATACTCCTTGGTGCCCGACGGTCCCCAGTCGTCGGAGGTGGCAAACGACTCGAGGCCCTCGATGGACTTCTGCTCACCCTTGTTGATGGGGCGGTGGCCGATGATGGCAATGACGAGCTCGTCGGCGCTGATGACGGCCTCATGGGTAACCCAGTCGTGCTCGGTCTCGCGGTAGACGGGGCGCAGGCCTGTGCCGTCGGCATTGCACATCCACGTGCGCTGGGGCGCCTTGCCGCCCGTCTCCCAGCAGAAGACGACCTCGCCGGGATGCCAGGGGTTGCCCTGAATATGGCCCACCTTGAAGTGGACGGCTACGACGGGTTCGGCCTTGCCGGTAGCGAGGTCCATCTTGCCGATGCCACCGGGCCCTGCGCCCATGTGCCGCGGGCCGAAGTTAGGGGCTATGGGCTCGGCTATGGGCATCTGGCGGGCATACTCGGGTGAGAGCCGGAAGTAGACGAACGTCTCGCTGCCGTCGAGCGCCATGTCGCCCTCGTTGCACATGCTGGCAGGAATGGTGCCGCAGAGTCGCTCGTAGGCCTGTTTTTTCTTGAGCCGGCCCGCCTCGCTGTCGGCAAAGAGCTTTTCGAGGTTGATTTCGACGACCTCCATGCCCGTGCGCTTATTATCCTTATCTCTCTTGGCGCGCATGATATAGAGGTTCATCGACTTTCGGGCCACGCAGAGCATGCCGGTGAAGCCGCCCTCGGTAACCTGGACCATGTCGCCCGTCTCCTCGTTGACGGCCATGGCCTCGCCCGCCACGCGGTTGGAGCGGAAGATGACCCAGCGGCCGTCGGAGGTCCACTGGTTGTGGGTCTGGTAGATCTTGGAGTCGCCCGTGCCGCTCTTGGAGGTGAGGAACACGAGTTCGACGCCGGTCTTAGGGTCGTTAATGACTTTGCGCTCCGAAGGGAAGCGGCGCCCTATCTGGGCCAACAGGGGTGCAGCGGCGAGTACTGCGAGGCAAATAGCTATAGTTCGTTTCATATGGGTGTTGGGGGTTAGGTGTTGGGGGTTAGAATCTGATTTTTCCGTCGTAATTGAAGATGGGCTGGTTGGTAGGCACCTCTTCGTCGTAGAACTGCACGGCGGAGTCGTTCAGCTTGGGGTGCTGCTGTTTCAGGAGCTTGATCATCTCGGCACCGGCCCAGATGACGGGACCGTAGCCGTGGGCAGCCATCACGTGGACGGGGCGATAGGCATAGAAGGCGGCGTCGAAGCCCATGCCCGTGCCTACGCAGACGTTCTCAACCTGACCGCGTTCGTTCACTTGGGAGTTGACGGCCTGCCAGCCCAGCAGGGCAACAGGTGCGAAAGCCTTGGCATCGATCCAGCCCTTGTTGACGGCATGGGCCAGACAGTAGGTATAGATGGCTGTGGCCGACGTCTCAAGATAGGTGTCGCTGCGGTCGAGCAGCTGGTGCCAGAATCCGTCGTGATGCTGGAGCGCGGCGAGCCCGGCAGCGTGCTTGCGGAGCAGGTCGAGGATGGCCGGTCGCTGCGGATGGCTGGCGGGCAGTACGTCGAGCACCTCTGACAGCGTGAGGATTGCCCAGCCGTTGGCACGCCCCCAGAAGAAGGCGGGGTGCGGGTCCATGGCCTCCACCCAGCCGTGACGGAACAGCTGCTTCTCGGGCACCCACATACGGCTGGCAAACTGCGTGACCTGGCGTGCTGCCTCGTCGTAGTATTTAGCTTCTCCCGTCAGCCGTCCCATATAGGCGACGGCGGGAATGCCCATGAACATATCATCGAGCCACACCGTATTCTTCTGCGGGCGCAGGCGGGCGAAGGTGCCGTCGCTGAGCCGGTACTCCTTGTTGACGATGTAGTCGATGTAGTTGTCAATGAGCGGCCTCAGAGTGGCGGTAGCCGACTTTTCACTCTTCACTTCTCCACTCTTCACTTCTCTCAGCTCTGCCTTGATCATCGAGCAGCAGACGGCTCCGGCATCGTCGAGGGCGTGAGGGTCGATGACGCGGCGCACATTCCCGTCGATACGCTTGTTGGAGGCAAAGATTTTCCGGAAGGCGGGGGCAATGTCGGCCAGCAGCTTGTGGCGCTTGGCAACATAGTCGCGGTAGGCGGCGTCGCCCGTAGCCTCGTAGGCAGCGAGCACGCCCGAGTAGGTAACGCCCCACTCATAGCTCGTCAGCCGGAATCCTCCCTGCTTCAGCTGTGTGTCGGCATTGATGTCGGCCAGCCTTGTCACCTCCCGTCCCGTCTGCTTGTCGACGAGCGTGGCGGGCGTTTCGGCGTCGATATAGCGTAGCACGCGGTCGATGGTCTGCTTGACGCTGCTGGCGGTGGGAATGCCGTAGCCCACGCGGTAGGCCGGCTTCATCAAGTGTAGAGGCGTGTTGTTGTCGTTTACCTGCTGGGCGTTGGCTTTCGGCAGCCACGCGGCTATGGCCATCAGGCATGTTAGGATTAGTTTTTGTTTCGTCATGTTTGTTCCGTTTTATTGTTTTAGCGTGACAAAGGTACGCAAAAAATATCAGAAAAGTGGTGCCGGAGAGATGTTTTTTTCGCCGTGACTGAAATCTGTATGCTGATTGACGCTTTTCCGTGCGTAGTGTTTCGGGTAATTGCAGTACTTTTGCATCGAAATTACACATGTTAAACTCTTAAAAACTTAAAACACAATGAGAACAATCTTTACTTGCACACTTCTGGCAATGCTGACGCTCGCCGAGGGAGCCAACGCACAGGGCCACCGTCGCTGGGACTTCACCAACTGGAGCCCGCAGACAGTAGAAAACCTGAAGGCCGACGCCGCACAGACACGACCCGCAAAGGGATGGAGCGACATTGAGAAGAATGCCGACGACAAGGAGGGAGCCGTGGCCCCCGATGCTACCAAGGACAACTGCTTCTGGCTGGCCGACGACGGCGGACAGTGGCTGACCGAACCCGAGGGCGGCTCGCTGAAGGCCAACGGCGTAGTGATTGCCGAGACTGAAGGTCTGATCTTCAACCCCGACTACACCAAGAACCGCTCGCTGGCCATTGCCGTGAACTATCCGTCGACGACCTTGGGCGATTATGCCGGGCCGCAATACCTGTGGCTGGGCGGCGGCAGCAAGAACCTGGCCTGTTTCACCATCCCCAACGTGCTGGTGGGACAGAAGATCAAGATGACCGTCGAGTCGCACAAGCCCGTTGACGCCCGCGGCGTAGAGCTCTACGTGGGCAGCGTGACGGCCGAGAACAAGATTGGCGAGTCGTTCAAGCCAACGACGATTGAGACCTACACATGGGAGAACTGGACCCTGCCCGAGGGCGTGGAGCCTACCGACGCTGTCGACATCATCGTCTATAACACCAGCGGCTGCCACATCTATAATTTAGAGGTAGGCGAGGACACGGGCACCAAGCGCAACGTGGGCTTCATCTACAACGGCGACCTGAACGCCGACCTGGCCTACAGCCAGTTCACGAGTAATTACAGTAATAAGGTGACGGCCATTGAAGCCAACAAGACCTTTACGCTCAACGACTTAACCGGCTACGACGTGGTCGTCGTCAGCTCTACCGTCAGCAATACCGACGCCATAGCATCGCTCAAGGACATCCGTCCCTTCGTGCCCATGCTCTCGCTGTGTCCTTCGGTCTACAGTATCTGGGGATGTGGCGAGTCCATGAGTGCCGAGATTGAGGTGGCCAAGGTCAGAAACGCCAACCACGGCCTGTTCAGCCACACCGACATCGAAGAGGCTGAAGACGAGGAGAACCCCGAGGGCGGTTTCATCTACCTCCTGCTCTTCTCGAACAAGACGCCGTTCCCGGGAGTCAAGCTGGCAGGGGCTTTTGCCAACGACCCCGTACTGGCCGTTGCCTACGAGAACGAGGACGTAGTGGCCATCCATACTCACAACCTGAGCCACAACGGCTACATCTATATTCCCTACACGCAGGAGACGCTGGCCGACGCCCAGACCTATAACACCAACATCCTGGAGAACGCTCTGGCGCTGCTTACCACCTCGAAGGCTGCCATTACACCAGCCCCCAAGCCCTCGTCTACCCTTGCCTACAAGAAGCTGCGCACCGAGGTGACGATGAAGAGCGGCGTGCCCGGAGCACAGATATTCTATACGCTCGACGGCTCGGAGCCGACAACAGCAAGCACACTCTATACCGAGCCCTTCGAGGTGACGTCGGCCCTGACCGTCAAGGCTGCAGTCGTAGGCGACGGCTACCCCATGAGCGAAGTGGCTGAGATTCCCGTCGACATCAAAGACGTGGCCGACAGTCCGCAGATTGCCGTCAGCTACGAGGAGGGCCAGGCTACGGTCACCATCACCGCCCAGCCTGAGGAGGCCGAGGTGTGGTTCAACCTGACGGGCAGCGCCGCCAAGGCCAGCTCGCAGATCTACACCGAGCCCTTCACGCTCAGCGGCAATGCCACGGTGACGGCTTTCGTAGGCGAATACGAGGGCTTCCTGCAGTCGGAGCTGGCTGTCAAGGAGGTGAGCTTCAGCGGCGCCCAGGTTTTCAGCGAGGTGGTCAGCAAGTTCGAGGGTGCCTCGTTCAACGCCATCGGCAACGTGCTTAATGGCGGATACAACTACTACACCGAGGTGGTGCTTTCGTCGCAGACCTTGAAGGACGTCAACGGCGAGGACTCCATCGTCAACGTCTATCAGCCGCGCGACTCGATGGTGGTCTACCAGCTCAGCGACGACTGGCGCGTCAGGACCTTCGGCCAGGGACTCTACTACACCAAGGCAACCACGACGCACAACGTGGCCAGTGCCAGCGGCTACAACCCCGCCACCATCTTCGACGACCAGTTCTCAGTCGGCGAAATCACCTCTAACGCCATACAGTTCCAGGTGGTGAGCAAGAAGGACCTTGACGGCCGGCTCGACCCGCCGTCGCTGTCGCTCGAGAGCACGCGTGCCTTCAGCGGACCGTTTGAGGTCAGCGTCTACTACTCAGGCAAGGACTACAACAGCGCCCACGTGCTCGACATCCTCGTCAACACCGACACCCTCAATGCCAGTGGCTGGACGAAGATAGGCGAACTGCAGAGCCTCTCGCAGCCGTTCTACGACGGCAGCAACGAGAAGTCGTTCCGTGTATGGAAGCGCGGAGCCGCCGTCTACAACGGCACCGACGCCGTATTCGTCAAGATAGCCTCTGTCGAGAATGCCAAGGACGTCAACATCTTCACCGTGCTCGTGAAGACGCCTGGCACCAGCGACGGCATCGAGACCCTGCAGAAGGCTCAGTCACCTTCTCTCAATTCAATGGTCTACGACCTGCAGGGCCGCCGCATCGCAGGCAAGCCGCAGCGGGGTATCTACATCAAGGATGGACGGAAATTCTATGCACAGTAAATCTATGCGACAAATCATATTGACAGCTTGCCTATTCATGGCAGCAGGGGGATGGGCCGACGCCCAGTCCCCCGCTTTTCCGTTGGAAAGTCTCGACCGCGGAGTGATTGTCCTGCCGGGCTCGACGGGCAACTTTATCAGCTGGCGCTTCCTGGCCACCGACGACGATGCGGCAACATCGTTCGAGATACTGCGCAACGGCGAGAGCCTGGCCAGCGACTGCTATGCCACGAACTTCAGCGACCCGACGGGAAAACGCACCGACAAGTATCAGGTAGTGACCATCAGCGACGGCGTACGCAAGGATACCACCAAGGCCGTTGCCCCATGGGCCAACCGCTATCTGAGACTGACGCTGCAACGGCCCGCGAGAGGCGAAAACGGCGGCAACTACGAGCCTAACGACTGCTCGGTGGGCGACGTCGACGGCGACGGACAGTACGAGATTTTCGTCAAGTGGAACCCCTCGAACGCCAAGGACAACTCGCAGGGCGGAGTCACCGACAACGTCTACATCGACTGCTACCGGCTGAGCGGCGAGAGGCTCTGGCGCATCGACTTAGGACGGAACATCCGCGCTGGCGCTCACTACACGCAGTATATGGTCTACGACTTCGACGGCGACGGACGGGCCGAGCTGATGTGCAAGACGGGCCCGGGCTCGCTCGACGGCAAGGGCAGCTACGTCAACCAGGCTGCCACCGACCCGCAGATCAAGGCCGTACCGGGCACAGCGCTCTACCGCAACAACGACGGCCGCATCACCGGCGGACAGGAATGGCTCACTGTGTTCAGCGGCTCGACGGGCGAGGCCCTGCACACCATCTTCTACAACCCCAACCGCGATGCGGGCTACGGCGGCGAAGCTACGGGAACCTTCAACTGGGACGACCGCTCGGGCAAGTCTGACTATGCCAGCTACGGCAACCGCGGCGAGCGCTTCCTGGCAGGCGTGGCCCACCTCGACGGACCCGCCAGCCCCGCCAGCGGCATCTTCTGCCGGGGCTATTACACCTACGCCTTTATCTGGGCTGTCGCCTTCGACGGGAAGCAGCTCCACCCGAAGTGGCTCAGCTCTCACAGGTCAAGAAGCAGCTACACGCTGACAACCTACGATGCCGACGGCAAAGGTACGCAGCACGATTTTACCGGCTGCCGACCGACCTACACGGCACAGAGCGGCGAGAAGACCGGCGGCAGCGGCACGATGTTCGGCAACGGCAACCACAACATGTCGATAGCCGACGTCGACGGCGACGGACACGACGAGATTGTATGGGGCTCGGCAGCACTCGACCACGACGGCACCCTGCTCTACGGCACAGGCTTCGGCCACGGCGACGCCATCCACATGGGCGACCACAACCCCGACCGCCCGGGCCTGGAGGTGTTCCAGATTCATGAGGATAAAGGAACGTACGCGTGGGACCTGCACGATGCTGCCACGGGCGAGATTCTGCTGAAGGGCGGCCCCTCAGGCATCGACAACGGCCGCGGCATTGCCGGACACTTCGATGCCCGGGTGCGCGGGTCGCTGCTGTGGAGTGGCGACAAGGTGGCACGCAGCGCCGTCACGGGCGAGGCGGTATCAAACAGCGTAGGCTCGAACAATTTCCGAATCTACTGGGACGGCGACCTGGAGGAAGAACTGCTCGACGGCAACAAGATTGACAAGTGGAGCGGCAATGGCACGTCGAGAATCATCACCTTCAGCGACCTCGGCCCCAGCAATACCTGCAACGGCTCGAAGAACACGCCATGCCTCTCGGCCGACATACTGGGCGACTGGCGCGAGGAGGTTATCCTGCACAACGGCTCCGACCAGCTGGCCATCTACTCAACAGCCATCCCCACCAACTTCCGCGTACCGACGCTGATGCACGACCATACCTACCGCATGGGCGTCTGCTGGCAGAACACAGCCTACAACCAGCCGCCCCACCTGGGCTACTACCTCGAAAACCCCGACCTGCCGACGGTCAGCGGAGCCGACAGGACCCTCGCGGCGAAAGTGGGCGAACAGGCTGAGTGGACATTCCCCATTGCCTACACCGTACAGGTAGAGCAAAGAGGCTACAGGCATGACGGTGCCCAGCACGACGGGCTGCCCGAGGGACTGACCTGCAGCATGGCGCCCGACGCATCGGCCTTCACACTAAGCGGCACATTCCAGCAGCCAGGAAGCTACAGCATCAACCTCACCCTGACGGGCAGAAAGGGCAACAAGATTCCCCTGACCGTCAACATCGTCATACGAAGCAACGAAGTGGTCAGCGGCAAGACGGTGCGCTGGGACTTCACACAGTGGAGCGCAGAGACCGTAGCCAACCTCAGGGCCGACGCTGCCGCCAGCAAGACCGAGGGATGGAGCGACGTGGAGAAACAGGCCGACGCCGATGCGGGCAACGGCCCGACAAACATATCAAAGGACAACTGCTTCTGGGCATCGAAGACCACACTGCCCGACGAGAACGGCGAACTAAGCGCCAACGGACAGCTCATCAGCGAGCTGCGCGGACTGCGGTTCCACCAGCCAGCACTCGCCAATCGCAACCTGGCCATCGCCGTCGACTATCCGGCCACCGACATTGGCACTTATCACGGACCGGCCTACCTCTGGCTCGGAGGAGCCAACAAGGACTACTTCACCATACCGAAGGCAGTAGGCGGCACGGAAATCAAGATGGGCGTTGAGTCCCACAAGTCAAGCGAGGCCCGGGGTGTGCAGCTCTTCACCAACAACGGTTTCGGAACCAGCGTTGAGCACGGCGAACAGCTGGCCGGAGCCGACGGCAGCACCCTGCCCCTGCCTACCGCCTACACCGAGCTGACGTGGTTTGTCGTCGAGACTGCCGACATCATCGTTTACAACACCAACGGCTGCCACATCTATTTCATCGAGGCCACGGTAGCCGACGATGGCAGCACCTCCGTCAGCAGCCTCCCGGTCAGCTGTCAGCCCTCCCCCCAACTCTTCGACCTGCAGGGCCGCAAGGTCACGCGCCCCGCAAAAGGCATCTATCTGAAAGACGGCCGCAAAATCGTCATCAAGTAAAAAAGCCTCCCCTCCCCCACTCCGGTTAAGCGTAAAAAAGCCTCCCCCCAGTTTTTGGGGGGAGGTTGCATAGAAGAAGGGACTCTTATGTTATACTGGCCCAACCCCTCCACTACATGCGCGGCGGGAGCACAGAAGCAGGAACTACTAAACATCGTCCCGGTTTTGTCATCCGTTGGCGCAGTTTTATTATCCATTGGCACAGTTTTATCGTCCATTGACGCAGTTTTAACTTTAGTTGCCGCTATAGAACACTTTTGATGGCGCTGAACGTCGCTATTGGCGGTGCCTTTCAACCAGCTTCGAAGTTCCCTCCCTGCAAAATCACGACGGTTGTCCCCGCCGATTACGGTTCGGCCCACTTCCAGGGAGCCTCACTTACTGGGGCTCTTCCGATTCCCGGCATAAAAGAATTAACGAATGCCTTCGCCCTGAAATATCCTGCACTTCCTGCACTTGCTTCTTAACTGTCTGACAGGCAGACGGTTGGAAACCGCTTTCCGTTTCATTACATGCACTTGAACCTGCACCAGCACCTGCACTTGAGTCGGAACAGGGCAGCTAACACTATGGCTTGGCGGCACCAAAGGAGCGTTCCCACGGCCTTGGAAAAACGTTCCAAAGCCGTTGGAACGTCCGAAAGGTTTTTGATTCTCCTAAAGCTCATCAGGAAAATATTTGGAAAGGAAAGCTTTAGGCTCCAAAGCCTCTGTAGCAAGGGCGAAGCCAAAATCTTTCAGATTGCGCGTGACTACACAATCGGCTCCAGCCTGTTCAGCTGCAAAATATTGAAGGGCATCCTCAAAATCTTTTGACTCAATTTGATAAGCCTTATCAACAACAGAACCGCCTAAAGGAACAATGTGATAGTAAGGCCGCAACCCTTTCATGACGGCATAGAACTGTTCCAGACCAATGTCTTTTCTGGTTACATAACGCATATTGGCTATAGTCAAATCTGATACCAACAACTCGATATCTCCGTGAATTGCAAGAAAGAAAATCACTTCAGCCTCCTTCCATCCTTCTGGTCGCTGCTGTATATAGTCAAGAAAGACATTTGTGTCGATAAACACTTTCATCATTTTGATGCGTATTTCTCTGTCAGATAATTTTCCTTGACACGCTTCCAGTCTTCCTCCGTCCTACTGGCAGCAAAACTGCCCAAAAAGGAATGAGCCAACTCCTTTGCCTTGGCTCGGCGAAGCATCGCTTGATCTTTCTCATTTTGTAATGGCAAAGCGGTCTTGACGTAAAGCCAAATAGACTGGATTGCCTTCTCGTCACTCTCATCCATAAGGTTGATACGCCTAACGACATCGTTCTTCATCTCACGTACAGTCATAATCGCTCATTTATTATTACTACGCTGCAAAGATATGTATTTCCCGCCAAACCACCAAACCTTTCAGCATTTTTTTCGCTAAAATCATACTAGACAGGATGTTGGACTGGCACGACTGGACTTTCAGCGTGATTACTAACCGTTTAACAGAATGCGGTTCTTTTGTTATACATTGCGTCACAAAAGAAAACGTGAGCAATTACATCGCTTACGTTCCAAAGGTATCGGCAAACACCCTAACTACTTCAACGAGTAAAAGCCCACGCCATCAGGCGCGAACCATCTACTATTGATCTTGTAGTTATTTGAAATTTTGCCGATTTCTTGGAACAAGAATCAAAGCGGACGCTTCAACGTATATGTTCAGTTTTTCTATCTATCTCAGCCCATAGGCATTTCAGTTTTTAGGGTTCGACATTCGTTATATTCACCAGCCCTTCAACGGCTGCCACAAACTCATGAGAGAGGGGAGCCATTTCAAGGACTTCGGCTTCTGTTATCTCGGCGATGCTGTTATAGTCGGCCTTGATGCGAAGCTGTATCATCCGGGCAAAGAAGCGACCGTATTTCTTGTCAAGCTGACCTGTCAGGATGAAATGCTTGCCCAGTTCGGTAAGTGTGCCGTCGTGCGTCTTTGTTGCTATGCCGCGCGTAATGAAGGCAGCGTGGACTATATGATAACAGGCATAGTAGAACCGATTGGCAGCCAGACTCCATCGCCCCTGAAGAACCATGTCGTCAGCTTCCTGCAGGAATCGCTGCGCCTTCTCCGTCTGTAGCTTTTTGAGCAGATTTGAATCCATAGGCAATTACAATAGGCTGATGGCGTCGCGCTGCACATTGTCGTAGAATGGGGTGATGCTGTTGGCTTTCCACTCCTGCTCTGTGTAGACGATGGGGTTAATCTGTTCGCCGAGCGTCCAGCCCAGTTCCACGAGCGGATAGCTTACCTGGTCGTAGTCGGCTTGCTGCAGCTGGCTTTTGGGCAACACGATAAGGATGTCCCAGTCAGAGCCTTTGCGTGCCTGCCCTCTGGCCCGGGAGCCAAACAGGAGCACCATACTGCCTTCAGGAGCAGTCTGCTTGGCTACCTGCCTGATTTGGTTGAGTACGTATCTGTTCTTGTTCGTCATAATAGTACTTCCTTTCTCTTTCCGTCGGCAAATATACTAACTATTTCCGAAACTGCCAAATATTCTTTGCCTTTTTTAGGGTGAAAAGGAAGGCAATAATATAGCAGTTGGCACAAAATGCCAAAATAAGTCACAAAAGGAGCTTGCTGATTATCCCCGCTCCTTCGTCCGGAAAATCGTCACAGGGCGGTGAAAAGGGTACAATAATTGTTCACGACGGAAATCTGTAGCATGTTTGACGGATTTCCGTCGGTTGGTTTTGCGGTTTTCTGCTTACCTTTGCAGCGAGCAAACTACTACAACAATAATTTCTCAAGTTTAATAGTTTAATAGTTTTTAGTAAATTGGTAAATTGTTTAATTGGTTAAGGTAACTTAGATTGTTTTTCAGGAGAACAAATGACTGCAAATGAGAACAAACCATATTTAATTACTAAAACAAAGAAAGTGAAAATGAAGGAACAAGGTAGAACGAGACTGAAGGGCGCGGCCCCGCTGTGGCGGCGCTTTCTGCTGCTTGCCCTGATGGCCGTCGGCTCGTCGGCGGCTTTTGCGCAAGGCAAGGTATCGGGAACGATTGTCGACGCCACGGGCGAGGCCGTCATCGGCGCCAGCGTTGTGGTGAAGGGAACGAGCAACGGCACGGTGAGCGACTTTAACGGTCGCTACACGGTGCAGAACGTGCCGCAGGGAGCGACGCTAGTCTTCTCGTATGTGGGCTATCGCACGCAGAGTGTTGCGGTGGCTGGCAAGAGCCAGGTGGACGTGACGCTCGAAGAGGACAAGCAACTGCTCGACGAGGTGGTCGTGGTGGGTTACGGCGTTCAGAAAAAGAGCGACGTGACTGGCGCCCTGACGCGCGTGGGCCAAGAGGAGCTGAACATCCGGCCGGTGTCGAACGCTCTGGAGGCTTTGCAGGGCAAGGCAGCCGGTGTTGACATTACGACGAGCGAGCGTCCGGGCACGATCGGCAGCATCAGGATTCGCGGTGAGCGCTCGCTGAACGGCGGCAACGACCCTCTGTACGTGGTGGACGGCGTACCCCTGATGTCGGCCTCGGGCATTGAGACGCTGAACCCGCGCGACATTGAGTCGATTGACATTCTGAAGGATGCCTCGGCAACGGCCATCTACGGTAGCCGCGGCGCCAACGGCGTGGTGCTGGTGACGACGAAGCAGGGCAAGAGCGGGCGCATGACGATTGACTATACGGGCACGCTGACGGTATCGGACATTGTGGACCGTTCGCCCTCGATGAGTGCCGGCGACTTCGTGACGTTTGCCCGCTGGGCTGCCCACAATCTGGATGCGACGAAATATGCCGACCCGCTGCACCCGACGCAGGCTGAGGACGAGGCGCTGTTTACGAAGGAGTATGGCTCGCTCGACCCTACATCGGTGGCTAACATCATGAAGGGCTGGCAGGGCGGCAACTGGGACGCCTCGCGCATTACGGACAAGGACTGGACGGAGTACGTGACGCAGACGTCGCTCTCGCACGAGCACACGCTGGCTGTGAGCGGCGGTACGGACCAGCTGAACGCCTACGGCTCGTTCGGATACCTGAGCAACAAGGGCACGCAGAAGGGCCAGTGGTACGACCGCTATACGGGCAAGGTGAGTGTGAGCATCAAGCCGACGAAGTGGTTCTCGATGCAGGCCAGCATCAACGGTACCTGGGCTGAGCGCGACTACGGCATGTCGACGACCGGCGGCCGTTCGGGCTCTGTGCCCGACGCCATCTACGGCACCGCCAAGCAGATTTACAACTGGGCCGTCCCCTACGACGCCGACGGCAACCGCATCATCAATCCGGGCGGCGAGAACGGCACGTACAACATCATTGACGAGTGGAACCACTCGCAGCAGAAGTCGCAGACATTCCGCGCTCTGGGTAACTTCTCGGCCACGATTGACCTGGGCGAGATTCTGAAGCCTGTCGAGGGTCTGCGCTATAAGATTGCATTCGGCCCTGACTTCCGCCACTTCCGCGAGGGCGTGTATATCGACGGATTCTCGGCTCACAAGATAAACTCGAACGGCAACGAGGGCGTCAACCAGTCGTCGCTGAACAACCGGCGCGACTTCTCGTGGACGCTTGACAACATGCTGATGTACGACCGCACGTTTGCCGATGTGCACAAGGTGGGCGTGACGCTGCTGCAGACGGCCTCGAAGTGGAACACGGAGACGTCGAACATGAGCGCCCAAATGCTGGAGAAGGACTCTTACCTGTGGAACGCCTTCAACACGGTGAACGTGAGCAATACCGACCAGAAGGTAGGTCTGGGCTCGGGTCTGACGGAGCGCCAGCTGGAGTCGTACATGATCAGGCTGAACTATGGCTTCAACGAGCGCTACATGCTGACGGTGAGCGGCCGCTGGGACGGTGCGTCGCAGCTGGCCGAAGGCAACAAGTGGGACTTCTTCCCCTCGGCAGCCCTGGCCTGGCGCATCGGCGAGGAGAGCTTCATCAAGGACAATGCCAAGTGGGTGAGCAACCTGAAGCTGCGCCTCGGCGTGGGCGTGACGGGCAACGCCGCCGTGGCTCCCTACGCCACGATTGGCGACATCACGAGCTTCTACCTGCCCTTCAACGGACTGACCGACGTGCTGGGCTACAGCACCAACGAGCCTTACTACATGGCCAACCAGCTGACGATGGCTAACCCGAACCTGGGCTGGGAGAAGACCACCCAGTGGAACATCGGACTGGACTTCGGACTGCTCGGCGGCCGCATCTTCGGTACGCTCGACTACTACTGGTCGAACACCGACGACGTGATTATGTTTACCAACATACCGACGCTGACGGGATTCCCCGGCACCTACTCGAACGTGGGCAAGACGAAGAACCACGGTATTGAGCTGACGCTGAACGCCACACCGGTGAAGATGGCCGGATTTGAGTGGAACACGAGCTTCAACATTGCCTACCAGAAGGACGAGATTGTAGAGCTGGCCTACGGCAAGAACGACATGCCCGACAACTCGCTCTTCATCGGCGAGTCGCTGAGCGTCTACTACGGTTACAAGAGCGACGGCGTCTGGCAGGAGAGCGATGCTGCCGAGATGGCGAAGTGGAACGAGAACGGCTATAACTTCACGGCGGGCAACGTCAGGCCGCACGATGTCGACGGCGACTACAAGATGACCATCGAGGACCGCGTTGTGCTGGGCAACCGTCGGCCTACGACGACTATGGGATGGACCAACAACTTCTCGTGGAAGGGCATTGAGCTGGGCATCTCGATGATAGGGCGCATGGGCTACACCTTCTCGACGGGCGGCGAAGCCCAGACGGCTCACGCCAATCAGCGCGATATTGACTACTGGACGCCGCAGAACACGGGCGCCGAATGGCAGAAGCCGATTCTGGCACAGGCCACATCGGGCTCGAAGGACGACTTCTCGACCCTGCTGGGATTCAAGGATGCCTCGTTCATCAAGGTGCGCAACATCTCTTTAGGCTATAACCTGCCTAAGGGCCTGCTCCAGGCTGCCACGCTGTCGCACGCCAAGGTCTATGCCCAGGTCATCAATCCCTTCAGCCTGCACCAGAGCATCGACGGATTCGACCTCGACACGGGGCGCACTTACTTCAACCGCAGCTTTGTGTTCGGAATTGAGGTGGGATTCTGAAAAGGTAAAAAGGTGAAAAGGTAAAAAAGTAAAAAGGTAAAAAAGTAAAAGGAGTATGAAATACAATAGATATATAATCGGTGGTTTGCTGGCAGCGACGATGACGGCTGGCACGACAAGCTGCTCAAGCGACTTCCTCGACGAGGAACTGACCACCAAGTTCTCAACGCAGTACTTTGAAGAGCCCGAGGGCCTGGAAGCCCTGACGGTATCGCTCTATGGCAACATAAGATGGTGGTTCGGCTATGAGCATGCTTACGCTACAACGCTCTACGGCACCGACGAGTTTACCAACGCCAACGACCTGACGTCGGAGTGCTGGAACACTTACGACAACCGTTTCAGTCCGCTGAACTGTACGACTGCCCTCGGCGCCGCCAACCGCAACTGTCCGGCTCAGGATGCCATTTGGAACGAGATGTACTACGGCATCGCATCCTGCAACACCATCATTGCCGGTGCCGACAAGATAGCCGACGAGGAAATCAGGAACCGCTGCCTGGCCCACGCCTACTTCCTGCGTGGCTATAACTACTACCGACTGACGGCACAGTACGGACGGCCCGTGCTGCAGACCACTCCGGTAACGGGCGTGGTGCGCAACTTCAAGCAGGCTACCGAGCAGGAGGCCTGGGAGCAGGTAATCAGCGACCTCCGGAAGGCTTACCAGCTCTTCAAGGGCGAGGAGTTTACCTACGGCAAGGGCATTACCTGGACCAAGGCTACGGCCGCCCACTTCCTGGCCAAAGCCCTGCTGTTCCGCGCCTCTGAGCGCTGCGACGCCTTCAACGGCAGCACCAAGGAGGCCGACCTGCGCGAGGCAATCGAGGCCAGCAGCTATGCCATCGGCGCCCGTCAGCTGGCTCCCAACTACAGCGACCTCTATGCCAACTGGACCGACGTGGACTGCCCCAACGAGGAGCTGAGCGAGATTCTCATGGCCTGCGGACACAATGCCAACAGCGCCACACAGGGACGTTTCGGCAACCGCACGTACAACTATTTCGGCCCGCAGTTCGGTGCCGGCTTTGGCGGCGGCTGGACGAAGCGTGGCGTGTGGATTGGCGAGATGGACTTCCAGCGCTGCCGCCCGACGGAGTACACATACGCCGTGTATGACCACGTAAACGACGCCCGACTGTGGAAGACGTTCAAGACGGTCTATGGAACGAACACCATTCCCAAGGGCAACGAAGACAAGGGCGTGGCTCTGGGCGACCCGGCCGTGGTGATGATTCTCAACAGCAAGGACGACCATACCTACGACAACTATACCTTCGGTGCCTTCGCACAGAACCCCACCTTCAAGGACGATGCCGGACGACTGCCCGAATGGAAGGCCGGAAAGCGCCAGAAGGAGGACTCGGGCGAGCTGACCTCGACTCCGGGACAGTGGGTGCCCAGCGCATCGGTGCTCTACCAGAACGGACAGTATGTGGCTCCCAACTTCAAGTCGACGGCCGTCTGCAACTTCTTTGCCGGCATCAACAAGTGCACCGACGGCTCGCGTACGGCCGAGAAGGGCGACGCCCACCGCGACGTCATCATGGCCCGTCTGGGCGAGACGTATCTGGTGCGGGCTGAGTGCTACGTCCGTCTGGGCGACTACGGCAAGGCCAAGCAGGACATCGACGTCATCAGAGCCCGCGCACAGTGGAAGAACGGCGAGAACCGCTCGTTCTACACCGACGGCTCGAAGGCTTTCGAGAAGAACGGACTGTATGATGCCAACAAGGCCATGTACGACAACTCCAACCTCTGGATGAACACTTACTATCTGTCGAACCCCAACCAGCCCGTTACCACCGCTGCCAGCAACCTGACCAGCTGGACGTGGGACAACCTGCCTGCTGAGGACGAGGCCATCCTGACGAAACTCGGCGTGAGCGGACAGCAGCAGCGTGCCATCAACTTCATACTCAACGAGCGTTCGCGCGAGCTGATTGGCGAGTGGCAGCGCTGGGAGACTTTGGCCCGCACAAAGACCCTCGTGGCACGCGCCAAAGCCTTCAACCCCGAGGCTGCGGCCGGTGTGCAGGAGCGCCATTGCTACCGTCCTATCCCCCAGACCTTCATCGACGGTCTTAAGAACGAGGATGGCAGCGACCTGACTGCTGAGCAGAAAGCTGCCTGGCAGAATCCCGGATATTGATTGAACCCAACATTTGTTAGTTAGGCTTTTTAGTAAAAGTAGTTTTAGTTAATGAAAGTAAAGGCTACATCGTGAGGTGTGGCCTTTATCTGATAAAAAAGGGGGAATCTTTTGCTGAATTACGGATTAAAATAGTTATCTTTGCACCCAAATTAAAACAAATCAAAAATGAAAAGAATAGTAGCAACACTTGGCCTGATAATGGTCATGACAGCGAATGTGACTGCCCAACATGCTGACACGGCGCTTGCGAGGCATAATTTCTTCTATGCCGGACAGAGCAAGCAGCGGCGCATGTTCATCGTGAAGGACGGACAGGTAAGCTGGAGTTACGACGACAAGCTGAGGCGCGGTGAAATCAGCGACGCGGTGCTCATGAGCGACGGTCATATCCTCGTGGCCCACCAATATGGCGTGGCCGAGGTGACGCAGGATCAACAGACGGTGTGGAGCTATGCCGCGCCGGAGGGAACGGAGATTCACACCATCCAGCCCATTGGGCGCCGGCATGTGGTGTTCGTGCAGAACGGCAAGCCGGCCAAGGCGGTGGTGATGGAGATTCCGGCCTGCCGCATCGTCCGCGAGTTTGAGCTGCCCATCAACGAGAAAGGCTCCGTGCACGGCCAGTTCCGCAATGCCCGCCTGTCGAGTCGCGGCACGCTGCTTGTGGCGAATATGGCTATGGGCTGCATCCACGAGTTTACGAGCGACGGCAAGGAGGTCGACCGATGGGGCGGCATGCTGCCCTGGAGCGTGCAGGAGATGCCGAAGACGGGCAACCTGCTCATCACGGGCCGCAAGGGCAAGATTCAGGAAATCAACCGCCAGGGGCAGACCGTGTGGGAGCTGAACACCACCGGCTACGGCGTGACCCAGCCGCAGAAGACGGTGCGCCTGAAAAACGGCGGACACCTGATAAACAACTGGTACAACGAATGGAACAAGGAGCCGATGGACACGGCGAATGCGCCCGTGCAGGCCATCGAGGTCGACAAGGACGGACGCCTGGTGTGGCAGTTGCGGACGTGGAAGAATCCCGACCTCGGCCCGTCGACCACCATCCAGCTGCTCGATGAGCCCGTGAACCGCGACCGGCTGTTCTTCGGCGAGTTCAACGCGCAGAAGCCGAAGCTCTTTGCCGGGCCCAACGAGCCGATTGGCGAGGGGCGCGGCATTCATCCTGGCCGTGTGGCGTGGGTTCATGCGCCGGGGGTAGCCCGGTGGGACGGCAAGACGGGCCTCTGGGTAGAGGACCGCTGGAACGACCAGCAGAAGGCCGACCTGATGATAGCCGAGGCGGTGATGCAACTGACGGGCGAACCGACGGCGAAGAAGGCGTGGCGTGCCCTCTTCAGGCACTTCAACAAGACCCACGACCGCGGCAACCGCGGCTACAAGAAGGGCGAGAGCATTGCCGTGAAGCTGAACCTGAACAACGCCATCACCCACCACGACACGATTGAGCTGAACTCGTCGCCCTTCGTGACGCTGGCCTTGGTGCGCTCGATGGTGCGCGACGCCGGCGTGCGCCAGCAGGACATCGTGCTCTGCGAACCCAGCCGTGCCATCACTGACAGCATATTCAATAAGGTACACCGCGAGTTCCCCCTCGTGCGCATGATTGACAACATCGGCGGCGACGGGCGCGAGAAGTGCGAGTACTACCCCGAGCAGATTGTCTACTCGGTGGACAACGGCAAGATGGCCCGCGGACTGGCCAAGTGTATTGTCGATGCCGACTACCTCATCAACTCGGCCCTGCTGAAGACGCACAACGGGCCGGGCGTGACGCTGACGACGAAGAACTGGTACGGCGCCACGGACATCAACCTGCTCTGGCGGCAGAACGCCCACAACAACGTGAGCCAGGACAAGCGCCACGGCAAGCCCCAGTACAAGACCTTCGTCGACTGGCTCACCCACAAGGACCTGGGCGGCAAGGCGCTGCTGCTGCTCATCGACGGCACCTACGGCTCGCGCGACGTGAACGGGGCGCCCAACCCCAAGTGGATGAAGGAGCCCTTCAACGGCGACTGGGCCTGCTCCATCATCGTCTCGCAGGACGAGGTGGCCTGCGATGCCGTCGGCATGGACATCATCATCAATGAGTGGCCCGAGTTCCAGAGCCTGAACTACTGCGACGAGTATCTGCGCGAGGCTGCCTCGCTGCCCAATGCGCCGAGCGGCACGGTCTACAAGCAGCAGGGCAAGCCGCTGCAGCAGTCGCTCGGACTCTTCGAACATTGGAACAAGGATCACCAGTACACCAAGATTGACCTCAGATACAAGAAACTATGAGAAAGGCTCTTGCGCTGACATTCTCCTGGCTGCTTCTAAGCGTCGCTGCTTTCGCTGCAGAAAAGCCTGTCCCCGTCGTTCTGACCGCCGGACAGAGCAATGCCGACGGGCGTGTGCCCATTGCCCAGCTGCCCAAGTTTGCCCAGTACAAATACTGCCAGTGGAGCTACGGCAGCGGCGACTACACGAAAGCCACGGGGGCGTTCAAGCCGTTTGCACCCACCGTGGGCCGTACAGACCTGGGCGACCGCTGGGGCTTCGATGCCATTGTCTATTATCTGCTGGAGCAATGCTGGCAGCAGCCTTTCTACGTCATCAAGCAGACGATGGGAGGCACGGCTATCGACACCTCTTGCAAAAGCAGCACCCACGGCTGGTTCTGGAGCGTCGATGCCAAGGAGAAGTCGCTGCTCAGGGCTTTCTGCCAGCAGATTGACGACTGTCTCGACCAGTTGCCGCACAACTACGACATCAAATGCCTGATCTGGCATCAGGGCGAGAGCGACCAGCCCGCCGCCGACCGCTACTACGACAACCTGAAGCCGGTCGTTGCCTATATCCGTCAGCATTTGGTCGAGAAGACCGGGCGCAGGGAGTACGCCTCGCTGCCCGTCGTCTGCGGCACGTTTGCCAAGGACAGCCGACAAGGTTCGCCACGTGTTGTGGAGGCGCTGCAGCGGCTGGCGCGCGAAGACAGCCACTTCCACGTGGTGGATGCCAGCGACCTGAGCCTGCAGTCCGACCAGCTGCACTTCGATGCCCACGGGGCTGTCGACCTGGGGCGGCGTGTGTTTGCCAGGATGAAGGCCGTTGGCATCGCCGGCAATGACGACCGAGCCGATGTTGAGGATGCCTTCAAGGGTGTCTGGCCCGTCACCGACAAAGCGATGATGAAATCGCTGAACGGCACGTGGCAGCTAAGGGTAAACGGGAAGGAAGGCGACATTCCTGTGCCCGGCTGCTGGGAGGCTTATGGTTTCTGCGAGCCCAAGTATGACTACCCCGACTCGCTGACGGGCGACTATCGTACGACGTTCACCGTGCCGGCGGCGTGGAAGGGTCAGCAGGTCTACATCAGGCTCGACGGCGTGCTGCGAGGCTACGACCTGTGGCTCAACGACCAGCATGTCGGCACGTGGGAGTCGGGCTACAACACTTGCCTGTTCGACCTGACGCCCCATCTCACTAAACGGGCTTTCAAGGGCGAGCCGCAGCGGTTGTCGATGCGCGTCTATTCGCGCTTCAAGGGCTACGAGTTCGACTGCTTCGACGACTGGGCCACGATGGGCATCTTCCGCGACGTGACGCTGATGGCCGTCCCCAAGACGCATCTCAGCGACCTGACCGTGACCACACGGACGGACGGAACGGTTATTGTAACGCCCCAGATAGCCAACGCCACGAAACACACCTCTTTCAGCTACGAACTGAGGGATGCCGAAGGACGAGTAGTATCGACGGGCGAACCGGTGAAGCAGCCCCGTCTGTGGACGGCCGAGACGCCTTATCTGTATACCCTGCGCGCCTACGTCAAGGAGAAAGGCCGGACGCTGCAGACCTTTACCCATCGAGTCGGTATACGCGAGATTACAATAGCCGGAAACATCCTGAAGGTGAACGGGCGCCCCGTCAAGCTGAGGGGCGTCAATGCGCACAGCACCGACCCGCTGACCGTGAAGGTCATCGCCGACTCTCTTACCCTGAAGGACATGCGACTGATGAAGGAGGCTTCGGTCAACTTCCTGCGACTGTCGCACTATCCGCGCGAACCGCGCTTCTACGAGCTGGCCGACTCGCTGGGCTTCTATCTCGTCGACGAGGTGCCCTTCGGCTATGGCGACAAGCACCTCTCTGACCGCAGCTATCAGGACATCCTGATGAAGCGTGCCCTGGCCACCGTCAAGCGCGACAAGCTGCACCCCTCCGTGCTCGTATGGAGCGTGGGCAACGAGAATCCGCTGACACAGCCCTGCATCGAGGTGGGCAACTACGTCGGTGCGCTCGACCCGTCGCGGCCCTACTGCTTCCCGCAGGTAGGCTCCTACTTCCGCCGCTTCTGGGAGAAAGGCTCTGCAGAACAGGGCGTATCGCCATTCCCCTCTGCCGCCCCCGTCTATGCGCCCCACTACCCCACGACGGGCCAGATAGGCGGGTTCTACCAGCAGCTTGACCGCCCCGTCATCTTTACCGAATACTGCCACACGCTCGGCATCTCGTTCGAGGACCACGACCGCCAGTGGGAAGTCATCGAGCGCACGCCGGGCATTGCCGGTGGCGCCGTCTGGGAGTGGGCCGACCAGGGCATGCCGTTCCGCGAACAGCTCAAGAGCCGCTATGGCTACGAAGAGCGCGTCTTTACGTCTGAGGACGGCGGCTTCGAGATGTACGGCAACAAAGGCACCGACGGCCTGCTCTACGCCGACCGCACGCCCCTGCCCAACTACTACGAACTGCAGCATAACTACGCCCGCGCCTTCGTCAGTTCCGTAAGCTGCGATACCATCGCAGCCCACCTCACCCTCACCAACCGCTACGACTTCCTCAACCTGAAGGACAACGTCACCTTCCGCTGGGCACTCACCGCCGACCGCGACACCATCGCCCGCGGCCACTTCACCCCCGACTGTCCCCCGCGCTCATCGTCCCCATACCAGCTGCCTGTCACCTATGCTGCGATATCATCGCAGCCCCGCCCCCTCACCCTCCTCCACTTCGCCGCCGCCGACGCCCAGGGCCGCACCTTCCTCCGTCAGTCGTTCGTTCTCCACAAGCCACAGCCGACTTGGACCGGCAACGGCAGCGGAGCCGTCATGGTCAGGGACACGACCATCCGCACGGGCCGCAAGCCCACGATGGCCGAGCGCCTCACCCAGAAGAACCGGCTGCCCGGGAAATACCTGCTGCCCGTCACGAACAGCCAGGTGAAGGCCGACATCAAGAGCCGCCCCATCGACGGCGGTGAGGAAATCAGCTTCACCCTGACGCCCGACACCGCCGACGTGTTCCGTTCGGAGTTGGGACTGGCCTGGTTGCTCGACCCCAGCATCGACCGCGTGCAGTGGATAGGCTACGGCCCCTTTGCCAGCTATCCCGGCCGCCAGCAGGCCAACCGATACGGCTTCTGGGCCAAGCACAAGGACGACCTCTACTTCGAGGGTAACCACAGCGGCATCGACGCCGCCTTCTTCTCCGACCGCGAAGGCAACGGCATCCTGATAAGCGGCGACTCACTCTCGCTGAACTTCGAGCAGACCGACCGCGGCATCGTCGTCACCGTCAATGCTGCCGTCAGCGGTCAGGGGCCGAAGTTTGCCAAGACCCACTTCCCCGGCTGGCAGAAGGGCGACCCGCCCGTCAGTGCTACTTTCCGAAGCTACTATCTGAAAGCCTCTCCTGCAGGGGGAGGTTGGAATGGGGCCAATGTGCCAGCACCCTTCCGTCCCTTCAAGACGCAATACGACACTTATCTCTTGAAATACGACGATGGCTGCGAAAATGATTAGCTGAACCAAACCGAGGCAAACCTCTTAGACAAAGGAAACTAATTGGCAAGAATTAAGATAAATTTCGTTAGAAACTGTTCTGACAAAGAGGAATTTTCCACAATCCGTGCCAATTAGTTTCCTTTTACTTGGGGGTGCTGAATAAACCGCTACGCCTTCAGCTTGAAGGAGTTCTCAATGCTGCTGATTTCGGCTGAGAAGGCCTTGTCGACACGGAGCCGTTCCTCAATGGCTGAACAGCTGTGAAGCACCGTCGAGTGGTCGCGGCCGCCGATGAGCTGGCCGATGCGCGAGGCGGGCATCTTGGTGTACTTCTGCGCCAGATACATCGAGACCTGACGCACCAGGACGTAGTCGCGCTTGCGGCTCTTGCTGAACACGTGCTGCTGGGGAACATTGAAATGGCCGCAGACCTTCTCCAGGATATCGTCGACGGTGAGCGGGTGGTTGTCGACCTTGACGGCGCGCTTGATGACGCGCTCGGCCAGTCGCATGTCGACGCTGCTGTTGTAGACGATGCTATAGGCCATCAGCGAGTTGACCACACCCTCCAGGTCGCGGACGCTGCCGTTGGCCGTCTCGGCTATAAACTGGATGACGTCGGCGGGAATCTTCAGACCGTCGCGCCGGCACTTGGCATTGAGGATGTCTATGCAGAGCTGCACGTTGGGCTTCTCCATCTCGGCGATGAGTCCGCACGAGAAGCGCGTCAGCATACGGTCCTTCAGCCAGTCGAGGTCGACGGGCGGGCGGTCGCTGGCCAAGATAATCTGCTTGCCCAGACGGAACAGGTGGTCGAAGATATGGAAGAAGGTGGCGACAGTACGCTCTGCCGTTGCCCACTCCTGCACGTCGTCGATGATCAGCATGTCGATGGTCTGGTAGAAGTTGATGAAGTCGTTGACGGTGTTGCGGCGGCTGGCATCGGTGAACTGCACCTGGAACAGGCGGGCCGAGACGTAGAGCACGCGCTTGTGGGGATAAAGCTCCTTGCAGCGCACGCCTATAGCATTAATAAGGTGGGTCTTGCCGCAGCCTGACGGTCCGAAGATGAAGAAGGGGTTGAACGTGGTCTTACCCGGATGCTCGGCAATGGAGAGTCCGACGGTGCGCGGCAGCTTGTTGGAGTCGCCCTCGATGAACGACTGGAAGGTCTTGTGCAGGTCAAGCTGCGGATTCAGGTCCTGGGGCGCGGCATCGAGCACCGTAGGCGACTGGTTGCTACGTGCACGCGTCTCGGGCACGTCAATGTCGGCGGGCTGGTCCACTTCCACGTCCTGCGTCAGCTTGTGGGCCTTGTCGGTAACGATGCGGTAGTTGAGCTTGACCTTCGCCTTAAAGCTGTTGGTCAGCGCCCAGTACATCAGGCGGAGGTAATATTGTTCCAGATATTCGCAGAAATAGGCGCTTGGCACCTGCAACAGCAGCGTGGCGTCGCTCTCCGAGTAGGACTCGAAGACGATGGGCTCGAACCACGTTTTGTACTGCTGCTCGGTGACGTTCTGCCGTATCAGGTGGAGGCAGTTGTCCCAAAGCGCCTTATGTTTGTTCTGCATCTGGCGTTCTAAGTTAATTATAATAATAGGATCGGTCTAACCTATGGTTTTTTCATTTCGAGTGCAAAGTTCGCCTTTTTTTTTGAATTATGCAAATTCAGTGTTTTTCTACATCTAAAAGTTTCCCGCGTAACTGACTATCTTCGCGGCATTTAAGATGTTTCACACTTTTTCGGGAACCGTGCCTATTGCAAAACTTAAACCTTCTATTTATCAGCGCCTTACAATTCCGCCAATCGGGCTTTCAAGAAAGATTTTATTTAGACGAAATTAAAATTACTTATCTTTTTTGCCGAAAATCGAGAAGTGAACGTAGCGTTTCGGATGGCCCTTTAAATCAATCATCAGCGAGTCGGCATGCATCATCGTCGCATTCAGATTGTTATACAGTCCGGGGTCGCGCATGAGCAGTCCGAGGGTGCCCTCATTGCTGTTCAGGCGGGCCGTCATCTGCTCCACGTTGCGCATGGTCTGGTCGA
>JAFPVW010000077.1 GCA_017395215.1 Prevotella sp.
ATGAAATCTTCGGTGGCTACCTCTACTTCCACAAGGCTCCGTCGCCCAAAGACTTCCACGAAGAGACTGTGCGCAAACTCGGCAAACTCTATCTCTACGACTGTCTCCGCGCCAACAAGAGCCTGTCGGCATGGGGCGTCGAGGGGCGTGTTCCCTTCCTCGACAAGGAGTTCCTCGATGTCGCCATGCGCACCAATCCCGAGGCGAAGATGTGCCCAGGCACGACCATCGAGAAGAAGATTGTCCGCGAAGCCTTTGCTGACCTGCTGCCCGAGGCAGTAGCCTGGCGGCAGAAAGAGCAGTTCTCTGATGGCGTCGGCTATTCGTGGATTGACACCCTCAAGGACATCACCGCCAAAGCCGTCTCCGACGAGCAGATGGCCCACGCTGCCGAGCGCTTCCCCATCAACCCGCCAAAGAACAAGGAGGAGTACTACTATCGGTCAATCTTCGCTGAGCATTTCCCCAGCGACTCTGCCGCCCGCAGCGTACCCTCCGAGGCCAGCGTAGCCTGCTCAACAGCCATCGCCCTCGAATGGGATGCCGCCTTCCGCAACATGAACGACCCCAGTGGCCGTGCCGTCAAGGGCGTTCACGAAATGGCGTACTGACAGCCATGACAGCAGAAGCATCCGTTTTTGCAGTATTTTTCCAAAATAATGCAAAAACGGATGCTTCTTGTTGCAGAGGTGCTGTTTTTTTCGTATTTTTGCCACCGAAATGAGAAGGATAGCATTATTTATACTACTTTGGAGTTGTCTCTCTGCCCAAGGCGCACGCCCGAAGGTAGGGCTGGTGTTGGGTGGCGGTGGCGCTAAGGGAGCTGCCGAGGTAGGCGTTCTGAAGGTCATTGAACGGTCTGGCATCCCCATTGACTACATTGCCGGCACCTCCATAGGGGCCATTGTGGGTGGCCTCTATGCGGCAGGCTACACAGCCGCCGAACTTGACACGATGTTCTGCAAGCAAGAATGGCTCTCGCTGCTGACCGACCGGCACAATGACTACTCAAGTGAACCCTACAAGGTAAAAGACGGCATCACATATATCTTCGGCTTCCCCGTCATGGGCGACCTAAAGGCTGGCGACATCGGTGGTTTTGGCCTCATCCGTGGTGAACAGGTGGAACAACTCATCGACTCGATGGCCAATGCCAAGAAATGTCCCAACGTTGACGAGCTGAAGATTCCGTTCCGCTGTGTGGCGTCCGATTTCCGCTCTGCCTCTGAAGTCATCATCAAGAACGGACGTCTGTCGATGGCCGTCAGGGCCTCAATGTCAATCCCCGGCATCTTCAAGCCCGTGCTCCTCGACGGAAAGATTCTGGTTGATGGTGGCATGCTGAACAATCTGCCCGTCGACGTGGTCAAGGCGATGGGAGCCGACATTGTCATAGCCATCGACCTGCAGCAAGAAGAGAAGAAAGCACCTAAGCGCAGCGCCGACCTCGGCATTCTCGAAGGCCTCGGCGACCTGTTAGGTATTGGCGGACTCCTGAAGTGGGTGACAACCCGCCCCGACATTACCAAGTACGCAGACAACATCAAACTGTCGACCATTTACATACACCCGCCACTTCCTGACATGGATGCTTCGAGTTTCGGCAACAAGAACAGTGCCCGAATGATCAAGGTCGGCGAAGAGGAGGCGATGAAGCATTGGGACGAACTGATAAGGTTGAAAGAGCAATTGAACAATGATTAGCAAAAGTCAGATTAAGCTCGTCAGGCAACTCGACCAAAAGAAGTTTCGTCGGATCGAGAGGCTGTTTGTAGCCGAAGGCCCGAAGGTTGTAGGCGACCTGTTGAAACGCTGGCAACCCGTCAGCGTCTTTGCCACCGAGGCGTACACTCCGCCCTACCCCGTCGAGGTGCAGCGCATCACCGACGACGAACTGCGGCGACTGAGTTTCCTACAACATCCGCAGCAGGTGGTAGCCATGTTTCCATTACCCACCCCTTCGCCCGTCACTTTTCTTAGCGAGCAAAACGAGCAATCTCAAGCACGCCCGTCATCAGACACTCTCGTCCTCGCCCTCGACGGCATACAAGACCCCGGCAACCTGGGCACCATTATCCGACTGGCCGACTGGTTCGGCATCGACAACATCATTTGCAGCGAGGACACTGCCGATGCCTGGAACCCAAAGGTTGTGCAGGCCACGATGGGGAGCATTGCCCGTGTGAACATCGTCTATACCAATCTTTCGGAAATGCTCGACCATCTGCCTGCCGACGTTGCCGTCTACGGTACGCTTCTCGACGGCGACAACATCTACGAGCAAGAACTGACAGAGGGTGGCATCATCGTCATGGGCAACGAAGGCAACGGTCTGTCGCCAGAAGTCAGACGCCGTGTCAATCGCCGCCTCTTCATTCCGTCGTACCGCGACGACACGGCTGAGTCGCTGAACGTAGCTATAGCCACTGCCATCGTCTGCTCTGAGTTCAGAAGACGCTGAATAAATAATCAAACAAGGAAGGTTTTTCTTTCTTATTCGTTCAATGCACCGCAATGGGGACAAGTACCCTTGTCATAAAGCAGCGAACCGCAACGGCCACACTGGTAGCGCGGACGGGGACGGCGGAAATAGCACCAAAGGGCAAAGACCACATAGGCGGCGTACAGCGGATAACCTATATAATATAAGGTAAAGAAACTGAATACGACATAGACGGCAGCACAAGTGGCTCCCAAGCCTAAGAGGTAGAGCAGTGCATTGGCAAACGGCAACAGGCGGCGTACGTCGTCGAGAACGGCAATAAAGACTATGAGCATAGCCCACAACGACACGAGGAAGGCACCGAGGCTGAATGGAACGGCATACGGATTAAGCGTCGGGTGGTAGTAGAAGTGGCGCCATTTTTCAGGGTCGAATACCTGAATACTGCTATAGAGCATCGCTGCGGTAGCCACCAAGATGCAGAGCAGCGTGGGATAGAAGGATGGTATGTCGTTGAAGTGGACGAGCTTAGCCTGCCGGATGTTCAGCTTACGGATAACGAAGACGGCACCGACGACGACTATCAGCCCCAGGAAGATTAGCAAATGTGCATCGGAGAAGAAGTCGATGAACTCAGAGATGGGATCGTCGGGCGAGACGGCTGTCAGCATGTCGTGCTCGTGAATCCAACCGAAGGTGTCCTGATCGCGGGCAACCTTCACCCAGATGGAGTCGATGGTGTCGGCAGGTACGGTTGTAATGTCGGCTACGACGAGGTGCTGGTTCTTGTAGACCATCAGCGTGTCGACGGGCATATCGCTGAGGGCTTCGGCAGGCAGCTGCTTGATGATGGCCATCGAGTCGGCGCGGACCAGGAAGTTGTAGTCCTGCGTGTAGTGGTGGGTGGTGTAGAACGATATGCTGTCCAGCTGCTTCTGGGTGAGGTCCCAGGCGTCGGGCGTCTGCTGGCCCTGATTATAACAGGAGGCGAGCAGCAGTAGCGTGAGCACAAAGCCAATGAATTTACGCATAGACATTCATTTGACAGTTACGACAATCAAATTCCAGACGGAACGTCCGGCCATCGCCGAGACGCAGTGAGAGCGGTTCGCGCCAAGTGGGCCGGCGGCCTCCGTTGCGGACGCAGAAGCCCAAGGCAAAGCGCAGGCAGTGACGGCACTGCATGAGGACGGCATCGTGAGCGGGACGAAGCTCGTAGGCCGTCAGCTGGTCGACGCCATAGAAGCGGGCAGCCTCAGTGTTGGCGATGTTGTAGAGATGAGGCTGGGGGTAATGGGGCGCGGAGGTTGGATGGGCAGTATGGGCAAGTTGGGCAGGATGGGATGAATGGGGATGTGAGGAGAGGGCTGTTACCAGCTGGCGGCGCAACTCGGCGAGCTGGCTGCTGGGGATGAAGTAGTTGAAGTCGGCAGGCAGGTCAACCTCGCGGCACTCATAGGGCGTGTTGCCAAGCCTGGTGAGCTGGCGGACGATGTTGTCGCGCTGGGGTTTCTCGGCCGTCTGGTGAACGATGGCCATCTCCACAGAGATGTTGCCCGATGACAGGCGGAAGCCGTCAGTCGTGGGCTGCAGCGACAGCGTGATGGGAATCTTGCGCTCGGCACTGGGCTTAGCCAGCAAACGCTCGAACTCCTGGTCGCTGTTGCGGTAGAGTCGCTGCCCAGGGTGCAGACCAGCGGGCATCTGCTGCGGGAAGAGGCGGTTCCCCTCTACCCTATTCACGCGGAATCCTTCCAGCTGGCGCTCAGCGTTCAGGAAGCAAAGCCCGTCGCCGTTGGCAAAGCGGGCCGTACCAGCTACGGTGAGAGCGTTGCGGCTGAGTTCCTTGACCGTTCCCACGAACTCGCCCATAGCCTTCGGCGTATCGAAGGAGGCGATGTCAGGTCGGCGGCCATGGGCGAAGTAGTCAGTATAGCCACGATTGAACGTCTTCTGCAGATTGGGCGTAAACGTATAGCGGCAATGGCCCAAGGAGGCACGACGATAGCGGTCAGGATGGCGACGCACCAGTTGGTTGAGCCGCTCGCTGTAGGCTGCCGTGACGTTCTTCACGTAGCCGACATCCTTCAACCGGCCTTCAATCTTGAACGATGTGGCCCCCGCCTCGGCCAGCGCTTCAAGGTTGTCAATCTGGCACATATCCTTCAGCGACAGCAGGTGGCGGTCGTGCTCGATGACCCGGCCGTCGGCATCGACGAGGTCGAACTGCATACGGCAGAACTGGGCACACTCACCACGATTGGCCGAACGGCGGAAACAATACTGCGAGGCGTAGCACTGTCCGCTGTAGCTCACACAGAGGGCTCCGTGAACGAAGACCTCCAGCTCGACGTCGGGCACAGACTCGTGAATGGCGCGTATCTCGTCGATGGAGAGTTCGCGGGCCAGCACCACGCGGCTGAAGCCCAAGTCGCGCAGCCAAGCTACCTTCTCTGTCGTGCGATTATCAGTTTGTGTAGAAGCGTGGAGCGGAAGTGAAGAGTGAAAAGTGAGGAGCGACATGTCCTGCACCAGAATGGCATCGACGTAAGCGCCGGCCAATTCGGCCAGCAGCTGGCGCGTATCGTCAAGTTCGTCGTCGTAGATAATGGTGTTGACCGTCACGTAGACCTTCGCCTGGAACTGGTGGGCATAGTCGCACAGTCGGGCAATGTTGTCGACACTGTTGCCAGCCGAGGCACGGGCGCCGAAGCGCTGTGCCCCGATGTAGACGGCATCGGCGCCGTGATCAATGGCCGCTATGCCACACTCCAGATTCTTGGCTGGAGCCAACAGTTCCAACGGGCGTATCACTCGATTTCCTCTATGTTATACGGCGTTTCCTGATAGACGTAGTAGTTGACCCAATTGGTATAGAACAGATTCGCATGCGAGCGCCACGTGACGTGCGGCCCGTTCTTGGGGTTGTTGTTGCGATAATAGTTGATGGGAATGTCAACATCCTTGCGAATGTCCTTGTCGCGCCGATATTCCTTGTCGAGCGTGTCGGGCGCATACTCCAGGTGTCCCGTAATGAAGAACTCACGCCCACCGCGAGCCATCACGATGCTCACGCCGCTCTCCTCCGACTCGGCAAGCAGCGTGAGGTCGGGATTGCTGAGAATATCATCGCGATGCAGCTCCGTATGCCGGCTGTGAGGCATCATAAACTCATCGTCGAACCCGCGGAAGATGGGCAGTCGGGGGTAGAGAATCTGCTGCGGGAAGATGCCGAACATCTTCATGGGCAGCGGGTACTTCGGCACGCCATAATGGTAGTAGAGTCCTGCCTGGGCTGCCCAGCAGATATAAAGCGTACTGGTGACGTGGGTGCGGGCCCACGAGAAAATCTCCTGTATCTCGTCCCAGTAGCTGACCTCCTCGAACTCCAGCTGCTCCACCGGCGCACCTGTGATGATCATGCCGTCGTACTTCTCGTTCCGCATCTCGGCAAAGTCGCGGTAGAACATCATCATGTGCTCTATCGGCGTGTTCTTCGGCGTATGACTCTTCAGCTTCATAAAGTTGATGTCGAGCTGAAGCGGCGTGTTCGACAAGAGCCTGATGAGGTCGGTCTCAGTGGTTATCTTCAGCGGCATCAGGTTCAGGATGACAATCTTCAGCGGGCGTATGTCCTGTGAGTGGGCACGCGTGTCGTCCATCACGAAGATGTTCTCCTCCTTCAGCAAGTCGATGGCTGGAAGCCGGTCAGGTAGTCTTAAAGGCATGTTTCTGTTTTCGATTTAACGATTTCCGATTTACTATTTTACCAGAGCTGCAGACGCTTCTCCTTGGGGATGAACATCTTGTCGCCCTCTTTGATGCCAAAGGCCTCGTACCAGGCATCGATGTGGGGCAGAGCGCCGTTCACGCGCCAGCGTCCCAGTGCGTGGGGGTCGCTCTTGGTGCGGTTGCGGATTTCGGCCTCGGTGATGTTGCCTGCCCACACGCCGGCGTAGGCCAGGAAGAAGCGCTGGTCGGGCGTCAGACCGTTGATGACGGGCAGCTGCTGGTTCTTCGTAGCGTTCTTGAAGGCAGCGTAGGCCACCTGCAGTCCACCGTGGTCGGCCAGATTCTCGCCGAGCGTCAGTCGTCCGTTAGCCTTCAGGTCGGGCAGCACGTTGATGGCCGAGAAGAAGTCGGCATACTTGTCGGTGCGCTCGGTGAAGTTCTTGCCGTCAGAGGCCTTCCACCAGTCGTGCATGTTGCCGTCCTTGTCGAACTGCCGGCCCTGATCGTCGAAGCCGTGAGTCATCTCGTGACCGATGACCACGCCGATGGCACCGTAGTTAAAGGCATCGTCGGCAGTCATGTCGAAGAAGGGAACCTGCAGGATGCCTGCTGGGAAGCAAATCTCGTTGGTCGTCGGATTGTAGTAGGCGTTCACCGTCTGCGGCGTCATGTACCAGTCGTCGATGTCGACGGGCTTGCCGGCAGTATGGTCGATGTAGTAGTCGTTCCAGAACTTCAGGCAGGCCTCGTGGTTCTCGTAGAACGATTTCTTCGGGTCGATGGTCAGCTTGGTCATGTCAATCCACTTGTCGGGATAGCCCACCTTCACGTAGAACGTGCTGAGCTTCAGCAGGGCGTTCACCTTCGTCGAGTCGTCCATCCAGTCCTGAGCGGCAATGCGCTCGCCAAGGGCAATCTGCAGGTTCTTCACCAGCTTCAGCATGCGCTCCTTCGAGGCAGCGGGGAAATACTTCTGCACATAGATGCGGCCAAGAGCCTGGCCCATAGCACTCTGCACCTGACTGGTGGCGCAGCGCCACAGCGGGTGGTCCTCCTTGCGGCCCGACATCGTCTTGCCGAAGAAGTCGAAGTTGGCCTCGCGCACCTCGTCGTTCAGGTAGCTGGCAGCACCGACGATGTAGCCCCACTCCATATAGTCGCGGTATTCGGCGGGCTTCATCTTGGCCAGCAGCGCATTGGTTCCCTCCATAAAGCGGGGCTGTCCGACGACGAGTTCCTGCATGTACTTGCTCTGCAGGCCCTGTGCGTTCATGACCTGCTCCAGCTTCAGGTTGGGGTACTTCGTGTTGAACTCCGTGAGCGTCATCTTATTGTAGTTGGCCTGCGGGTCGCGCAGTTCGGTGCGGCTCTTCGACACCTTGGCCAGCTCCAGCTCCAGGCGGAAGACGTTCTGCATCTTCTTCGTGGCCTGACCCTTCGAGAATCCGAACAGCTGGAACATGCGGACGATGTGCTTCTTGTAAGCCTCGCGAATCTTCGTCGTAGCCTCGTCGGTCTCCAGGTAGTAGTCCTTCTGGCCGAGCGTCAGACCGCCCTGATTCACGCTCAGGATATTCTGCGAGGCGTTCTTCTCGTCGGCACCCATACCGGCATTGTAGAACTCCGAGTCGCCATACTTGGCCAGCTCCAGCTGCACGTCGAAGAGCTGCTTCATCGTCTTGGCAGCCTCCATCTTCTTGATGACAGGCATGACGGGCTGTATGCCCTCCTGCTCACGACGGGCAGAGTCCATAGCCAGCTTGTAGTAGTCGGAGAGCTTCTGCTCGATGGTTCCCTGAGTATAAGTGTTACTTCCAAGTTCCTTCAGTATGTCGTTGATACGCTTGTTGTTATCCTCGCCAAGCCGGTCGAACGAGCCGAAGCGTGAATAGGCAGGCGGCAGCGGGTTGGCCTTCATCCATCCGCCACAGGCATACTCATAGAAATCATCACCGGCCTTCACGCTGGTGTTCATGTCGGCAGGGTTCAGTCCCGACTTCAGGGGCTCGTCTGCCGAGGCGGCAAGTGAAATAGCAGATAGTGCCACCATTGTCATCATTGTCTTCAGTTTCATAATAATTATTACTTTTTCCAATTGGTTTTTGTTCAATCAAACAAACTCAGCGACAAGTCTACCTGTAGCGTATCGTCCGTTTGCTCGTCAGCCCCGGCCTTGTTGCGCTTCCGGAACTCATTCATCATAAGACGGGCTTCAGCATTGTTCCGCGTATTAAGCCGATAATAACCACGACGCCCCGTCCGCTCTATCAGCGACTGGGGTGTCTTGGAGTTGCGAAGCAAATACCCTTGCACGTACTGGTGTATCTCGTGCAGGTCGGGTTGTACGAACAGCGTACACGACAGGTTATAGACATGTTTGGCCAACAGCTTCACGCCTATACCCTGCTCGCCCACGTCAGACAGAATCTGGATGATTTGCTTGTTGTATTTCATTGATAAAAAAGGTCGGCAAACTCGTATGCTTACCGACCTCTTTGTATTGTTGTTTAATATCTTTAGGCCAATGTAATCTTGTCCTCAGCGCTTGCGAGCTTGCCCTCCTTGAAGAGCCAGCCAAGACCGAGCAGAGTCTCCTCCTCAGAAATCTTTGCAGCCTTTGCAATCTCCTTAACCGAGAGAGCGTTCTCTGCTGCTGCCAGTGCCTGATAAACATCTCCTGCCTTGAAACCGATATTCTCAGCATTCACTGCGAGAGTAGCCTTAGCTGCCTTTGTTGCAGTCTTCTTCACGGTTTCTGTCTTTTTTGCTGCTGTGGCCTTAGTCTCAGTAGCCTTCTTTGTTGTTGCTTTCTTTTCTGCCATAATGCTTAAAATATTAATACACGTATTGAAGTAAATGTCTTCTTCTTTGTTTTTGACGATGCAAAGGTACTCCAACTTTTTTTACAACTGACTGATATTTAGGCTTTTTTAGCCAAATCGTAAATATTCTTGATGTAAGTCAATTCCCATTTCAGGCCCACTTTTGCGCAAAACCCGCCGCCTTTTGTCCAAAACCCGCCGCCTTTTGAGAAAAACCCGGCGGTTTATGAGAAGAAACCGCCACGTCTTGCCCGAGGTGTTGGTTAGGGTGTAGGTTCATGCTTTGAAGCTGCCCCGCTTTACCTGTCTTTGCCCGATGGATACGGCTTTTTTGCTGTCATGATTGCCATTTGCACTTTTTATCCTACACTCCCTACACTTCCTACACCTGTCCAGTGTAAGAAGTGTTGGAAGTGTTGGATGTTTTCTGTGATTAACAATTAGTACCCTTTTCCACGCTTATGGCTATGGTATGAGCAGCGACGAGTCGCCGTAGCTCAGGAAGCGGAAGTCGTGGCTGAGGGCGTAGTCGTAGATGCGGTGCCAGTCGCCATGAACGAAGGCGCTGACCAGCAAGAGCAGCGTCGACTGCGGCTGGTGGAAGTTGGTCACCAGCATGCGCACAATCTTATAGTCGTAGCCCGGGGCTATGATAATCTGCGTGCTTGAGTGGAGCACGGTGAGCTGGCGGCGGTCCATCCAGTCGAGCAGGGCACGGAGCGACTGCTCACTTTTCACTTCCTCACCTTTCACTTCCTCACTCTTCACTTCTTCACTTTTCACTTCCCTATACGGTTCCCACTGGCTGACGTGCAGTTCTTCCTCACTGATGTCGGGATTGCTAAGCACTTTCAGCCCCATGTAGTAGAGGCTCTCGAGCGTGCGGACGCTGGTGGTGCCGACGGCAATGGCCTGACAGCCGTGGGCCAGCAGTTTTTCGAGTGTACGGCGGTGGACGGCAATGTACTCGGTATGCATCTCGTGGTGGCCGATGTCGGCAGACTTCACGGGCTTGAACGTGCCGGCTCCGACGTGGAGCGTCACCTCCTCGCGGTCGATGCCATGAGCGTCGAGGGCGCTCAGCACCTCGGGCGTGAAGTGGAGTCCGGCGGTGGGTGCCGCCACGCTGCCCTTGATCTTTGAGTAGACGGTCTGGTAGGTGGTCTTGTCGCTCTCCTCGGTTTCGCGGTTCAGGTAGGGCGGAATGGGCAGCTCGCCTACGGCATCAAGAATCTCGGCGAACGATACCGAACTGTTGTCCCACTCAAACACGACCAAATGGCTCGTGCCGGCCTCACCCTTGCGCATTGCACGGATTTCTATATGCTCACCCTTGATTTCCAATTCGCGCACCAGCGTGCCCTCCTTCCACTTCTTCAGGTTGCCGACAAGACAGAGCCACTGGCAGCTTTCACGCGTCTGGAACATCTGCTCGTAGTCGGCAGGCTGGGCCGGTTCGAGCAGGAATATCTCGATGAGCGCGCCAGTCGACTTGCGGAAGTGCATACGCGCCTGAATAACGCGGGTGTTGTTGAACACCATCAGGGCACCTTGGGGCAAGTGCTGGGGCAGGTTGCAGAACACGTCGTCGCTGACCTCGCCCTTGTCGTAGACCAGCAGTTTCGACTGGTCGCGGCGGGCCAACGGGTACTTGGCAATTCGCTCGTCGGGGAGCGGGTAGTTATAATCGCTGATTTGGATTTCCTTTGTATTCATCTTTCTCTAAACCATTTACTGGCTATAAAGCATCAGACAGCCGCGGAGCAGGGCATAGACAAACGTGAACACCAGAACGGAAACGACCACATCGACATCAACATACTGATAGCCTGCAGAAGTGTATTGAGACGAAATGAACTTCATGCCGTCTGAGAAGCGGCGCTCCATGCGCATAAACAAGAAATAGACGGCTGTTCCGACGACCGCACCCCATAGCACGCCCACAAGGATGTCGCCAGGGAAGTGTACGCCCAGATAAAGACGCGTCCAGCAGTTGACGAGCGACCACAGCACGAGGGCGACCGTCAGCACACGGCTGCGCACCAGCAGACTGAAGAAGACAGCCAGGCTGAACGTGTTGCAGGCGTGGGCCGAGAAGAATCCGTAACGGCCGCCACGATAGCCGTCGACCACATCGACCTGCCACCCGATAACGGGGTCGTGAGTAGGCCGCCAGCGGGCAACGAGCGGTTTGACGATGCCGTCGTCGACAGCACCGGCCAAGAGGTAGCACAGGCCGGCACAAAGGACGATGGTCAGTATCTTGCGCATCGAGTTGTTGTTCTTCATCACCAGATAGAACAGCGCTATGTAGAGCGGTATCCACGTGGCAGCCGTCGTCAGCGTGCGCACTACTCCGTCGAAGTAGAGCGAGTCGCTGCCGTTCACGGCCAAGAGCAGCCATCGGTCGAAGTCAATCAGTTGTTCCAGCATACTGCTTAAATGATTTCCATCTGTGAGGTTTCTATCCAGCCCTCCTTGCCGTCGGCCACGCGGATGCGCTTCCACTGGCGCATGGTGCCGTCGGTAATATCGACCTTCGTACCCTCATGGAGGATGAAGAGGTCGGTGCCCTGCTTGGCTGGCGTACTCTTGACGGTTGCTGCGGGCGCCATGATGATGGCACCGCTACGGTTAGTAAGGCTCTGCTTCTGAGCATAGGCAAAGAAGTTGGAGCAGACGAAGAACACCAACAGGAAGAGGGCGCCGAAGAAGCCCAGCTTGCGCAGCCACACGGGCGAGGCGAAGAGATAGACCAGTGCCAGCACGATAGCCAGCGCCAGGGCGACAAGTGCCAGCCGTGCCCAGCCGTCGACGCTGGTCAGGTTGACCAACGAGTGGTACCAGGTGACGAAGAACATCTCCGACTCGGGCGTAATCTTGTCGATGGTCTTCGAGCGGGCCATCTGCAGGTTGAAGCGCACGTCGCGGTCGCCGGGCGAGAGCAGCAGGGCGCGCTCGTAGTTAAGGACGGCACGCGGCATCTCGTCCATACGGTAGTAGGCATTGCCTAAGTTGTAGTAGAGGTCGCTGCTGACACCCTGCTTCAGCAGAGCCTCGTAGTCGTTGACGGCCTGCTGGTAGTGTCCCTGGGCGTAGGCGCTGTCGGCCTCGGCCTTGGTCACGGCTGAAGCTGAGAGCGGCAGCAGCAACGCCAACAGCAGGAGCATGGCCGACTTGGCGGGACGGCGCTTCCTGACGTTATTCTCAATAGTCGTTATCGCCGTCATGGCGGCTTCGAATACCTTATTCATATTTCCTGTCGGGTCGCCTGGGGCATAACGGGCATACTCGCACTCGTCGATGGCCCCGATAAACTGCTGGATGGTATCGGCGCTGACGTTGTGGCTGTCAAGCTGCTGACTGATATTCTCGCGCGAGAGCTGCTCAACGGGGATGTTCAGCTTGTCGCCGACGTAGCCCCAGAGAGCGCGCAGCACCTCGTCGTAGAACTCCGACGGCTTGTTGTCCTTCATCAAGCGCGAGGCCTTCTTCAGGCGCTTCGTAGCCACCTTATTGGCACGACCGGCACGCTGGCCGACAATGTCGGCACCGGCAATGGCGCGCTGGCGGAAGATGACGAACAGCGAGATAAAGATGAGAGCCAGGACGGCTAACGACGTCCAGTAGCCCGTGCTGCCGAAGAAGGTGTCGGTAAGGGAGTCGCTGACTGCGCTGTCGGCTGTCTTGATATAGCGGATGTCCTTGTTCAGCAGTTTCAGGTCTTCCTGACCGGTGTAGTCGCTGACGGACGAAGCGCTGCCGTCGCCCTTCTGCACATTAAGCGTGAAGGCTTCGGTCTTGGCGGTCTTGTAGCTGTTCGACCCCGTGTCGTAGTAGGTGAACTCTACGGGCGGAATCTCGAACTTGCCCGGATGACGGGGTACGGCAAGGAAGTCGTAAATCATGGATCCCTCGACGCCGTTGACCGTCAGCTTTGACTTGTCGGTCACCTTGGCATCGTACTTGTCGAAGTCCTTGGGGAACTCTACGACGGGCTGCTTGATGAGCTTCAGGTTGCCCACACCGCTGACGGTGACACGCATCTTGACCGGCTCGTTGGCCTTTACCTCAGAGCCTTCCAGCTGGGCAGAGACGTTGAAACGGCCCACACCGCCCGAGAAGTTGGCGGGACGTTGGGGCAGCGGGTCAACCTGTATCTCGATGCCGGGGGCCTGTATCTGCTTCTTCACCTCGACATAGCCGGAGCCGCCGTTGAAGAAGGCTTCGAAGGGGTCGATATTGCGGTTCTGCTGGATGACGATGCCATTGAACGTGATGCCGGGAATCTTCAGCTTGCCCGTAATCTGCGGGAACATCACGTACTGCGACCATGTCACCGTGCGATAGGGACGGCCGTTGACCTGCTCAATCTTGAAACTCTTCTGCTGGGGCAGCGGCACCTCCTGGGTGTGGAAGCCGTTCAGCTCGGGCATCTTTCCCTCAAGCTGCGTCAGGTCGACGAGCGTATATACCTTATAGGTCAGCAGGATGGGCTCCTGCTCGTAGACGCGCTTCTTGTTGGCGCTGACCTTGATGAAGAGGTCGGAGCCCGAGATGGGCGAGCCGGCGGCACGGGGCTGCGGCTGCATCTGCTGTTGCTGGCGCTGGCCTCCCCCACCCTGTCCTGCCTGAGCCTGACCGGAGACCGTAATCTTCAGCGAGCTTGAGGCGATGTTCTTACCCTCAGCCGTAACATGGGCAGCGGGAATGGTGAACGTACCGTTCTTGACGGCCACGACGATATAGGTGAACGTGATGGACGACGACTGGCTGGTGTGGCCGTTGATAATCTGGAAGCTCGACTGCGACGAGCGGCTGGGGCCCATCAGCACCTCGAAGGCATCGGGGATGTCGCCAACACGGAAGTCGCTGACGTCCTGAGTGTTCACCGTGTACGAAAGCCGGAACTGTTCACCTACGGCGACATGCGACGGTGCATTGGCGGTCAGCGTCTGAGCGATAGTCTTGACAGACATGAGCAACAGACACACTGCCCACCCAAGCCCTACCCAAGGGAGGGATGTTTGAATACCAGACTGGCGGGACTTATAGATACCTGTATATAATCTGTTTCGTTTCATTTCTACGTGTTTATCTATTTAGACATCCCTCCCTTTGGGAGGGCTTGGGTAGGCTTTCTACCAATTCTTTTCTATACTGCGCTTCTGCGGGCGCTGCTGGGCTTTCTTCATGCGCTCCTGCGTCTGCTTCTCCTGCTGCATGGCGGCATTCAGAAGCTGCTCGGCATTCTCCTTGCTCATCTTCGGTTCCTGCTTCTGCTGCTCTTGCTTCTGCTTGTCCTGCTGTTGTTTCTGCTGGTCCTGCTTCTGCTGGTCTTGTTTCTGCTGGTCCTTATTATCCTTGTTCTGCTGGTTCTGCTGTTGCTGCTTCTGCTGGCGCTTGCAGAGTTCAAGATTGTAGCGCGTCTCGTCGTCATGGGGATTCAGGCGCAGACTCTGCTTGTAGGCCTCAATGGCCTCGCCAAACATCTGGTGACGCTGGCAGACAACGCCCATATTGTGGTAAGCCTTCGACTTACGCAGTGGGTTGGTCTCAGTCTTGGCAGCCTTCTCGAACTCGGCCACAGCGGCAGAGTCCTTGTTCTGGAACAGCAGCGCATTTCCCAGGTTATAGGGTGCCTGCGGATTGCGGTTGTTCTTCTCTATGGCCTTGCGGTAGCTGACCTCGGCATTGGCAAAGTTACCAGCCCTGTACTGCTTGTTACCCTGACGGATAAACTGGCGGTCGGTCTGGGCACTCACGCTCATAGCCACCAGCAACAGCAGAACGGTTGCGGCGGTCTTCTTGCGGGCACCAAACAGCGACACACGCTTCAGCAGCGGGTTCTTGCTCTCAAGCAGGCAAACCTCGATGATGAGCAGCAACAAAGCCAGGATGCCAAACGCCTGGAACTGCTCGTCGTAGTCACTGTAGACAGTAGCCTTCGTCTCCTTCTTGGCCAGCTTCTCAAGTTCCTGGTCGAGCAGGTCCTGAGCATTGCTGTTGTTCTCGACATGGATATAGGCACCGCCACCGGCTGAGGCAATCTGCTTACACATATCCTCGTTGAGAGCCGACATCACCGTCTGGCCTGTATTGTCGGTCATGTAATCACCCGTATTGGGAATGGGAATCGGAGCTCCCTGCCTTGAACCGATGCCAAGCATATAGACGCGCATGTCGGCCTTCTTGGCAGCCTCGGCGGCCTCGATGGCACCACCCTCGTGGTCCTCGCCGTCGGTAATCACGATAATGGCCTTGCCAATACCCGTCTCCTGCGTAAAGCTGTGGGTGGCCATCTCGACGGCACGGGCAATGTCGGTGCCCTGAGTGGCCATCATCGACGGGTCGATACTCGACAGGAACATCTTGGCCGACACGTAGTCGCTGGTTATCGGCAGCTGCACGAAGGCATCGCCGGCAAAAACGATGAGACCAATCTTGTCGTCAGTAAAATGGTCGACCAAGTTCTCAACCATCATCTTTGCACGGTCCAGACGGCTGGGCGTCACGTCCTCAGCCCGCATGGAATTACTGATGTCCACACAGATGATGGTCTCGATGCCGTTGCGCTTCTCGTGACTGATCTTCGTACCCATCTGCGGGCGCGCAAGCATCAGGATGAGCAGGGCCAGAGCGGCCTGCAACAGCCAGAACTTCACGCCCGGGCGCCAGCGTGAGACGTCGGGCATCAGCTCCTTCAACAGTCGCGGGTCGCCAAACTTGCGCAACCGCTTCCTCTGGCTACGGTAGGTGACAAACCTGATGATTGCCAACAGCGGAATCAGCAACAGCAGGTAAAGATATATGGGGTCTTCAAATCTAAACACAGCAATATGATTTACGATTTACTGATTAACTATTTACGATTATGGGATGCGACGGAACACGGTGATACGCAGCAGAAGTTCGAGCAGCAGAGCCAGTACGGCAACAAGGGCAAAATACTGGTAGACATCGTACTTGCGGCTGTACTGCTTGACGTTCAGCTTCGACTTCTCCAGCTGGTCAATCTCCTTATAGATCTGGTTCAGCTCCTTGGTGTTGGTGGCCCGGTAGAAGTCGCCGTCGGTAGCCTTGGCAATGCCGCGCAGCGTCTCGTCGTCAATCTCGACGGGGATGTTCACATACTGAACGCCACCGCCGACAGGCATCGGGTAAGGCGCCACCTTGTTGCTGCCCACGCCGACGGTATAGACGCGGATGCCAAGGCTCTTGGCAATCTCGGCTGCCGTCATCGGCGAGATGTCACCACGGTTGTTGGAACCGTCGGTCAGCAGAATCACCACGCGGCTCTTGGCCTTCGAGTCCTTCAGTCGGCTCACGGAGTTGGCAAGTCCCATGCCGATGGCCGTACCGTCTTCAATCAGTCCGCGCATGGCAATGTCGGTGCGCACGTTGTGGAGCAGACTGAGCAGCGAGGCGTGGTCGGTAGTCATGGGGCACTGGGTGAAGGCCTCACCGGCAAAGATGCTCAGGCCAATGTTGTCGTTGGGGCGGCCGGAGATGAACTCAGCGGCCACCGCCTTGGCAGCCTCCATGCGGTTGGGCTTCAGGTCCTCGGCCAGCATCGACGTGGAGACGTCCATCGCCAGCATAATATCGATGCCCTCGATGGTCTTGTTCTTCCACGAGTTCGACGTCTGGGGCCGCGCCAGCACGATGACAATCATCGTGAAGGCCAGCATGCGCAGCAGCATCTGCAGCGGCATCAGCCTCACCTTCCAGCTCTTCGGAGCGAAGCGGAAGGCGAAGGTGTCCGACATCCGCATCGTCGGCTCGCTCTTCTTCCTGTACAACAGATACCATAATATATAAGGTATTAGGAGCAGGAGCAAAAACAGGTATTCTTTATTGGCAAATTCCATTTCCTTAGTTCAATAATTGATAGAGTCCGTAGAACACATAGACCAGCAGCACCACACAGGCGACCGTTATCAGCGTGATGACCAACTTCAGCACGCGGCGCGTCTTGACAGTACGCTGGTCGGCCTCCGTCAGCTCGGGCTTTACGGTCTCCTCGGTAGGCATGTTCTCAAGCTTCGTCTGGTTGATGAAGTCGATGGCGCTGACGAGGTTGGCATCGTTCTCGTTGATCATCGTCGAGTACTTGGCAAACTTCACGAGGTCGGCCGTCGTGAAGAGCTGACGCAGCTCAGCCTTCATCGTCGCAGCGTCCTTCGTATCGTCGGTAAGTGCCTTCTCCAAGCGCTCAATAATCTCAGAGCTGGTCATCTCCATCGCGTTGAAGCCATAGCGGTCCTCAATGTACTTGCGCAGCGTGTCGGTCAGCTTGGTATAGTACTCCTTCGGATTCTCAGAGTTCTGCATCTTGTCGGCCTTGATCTGCTCGATTTCCTTCATGGCCTTCTGGTGAGGCAGCAGTCGCTTCACGATACGGATATGCGTGATGATGGGCTTGTTGTCGCGCAGCCGCATATAGAGGTAGTAGCCGACAGCCATCAGTACCAGCATCAGCACACTCAGCCAGAACAGGAGGCTCCAGTCGCTCCACAGGAAGGGATTGTCCTGTACGTCCTTGGGGCCAAAGAACTGATCCACGCGCGTGGTATCAACCTCAATGCCAACGACTTTCAGTGCGAGGCTCTTGCTTTCGTAAGGTCTGCCGTCGACCTTCACCACAAAGGGTGGCAGATAGTAGAGCGTGTCGTCGAACGAGGTCAGCGTATAGACCACCTGACGGTCTACGAAACCGCCGTCCTTGCCCTTGGTGCCCAGTTCGGTACTCTTCAGCACTTCGATGCCGGGTATAAGCTGCTGCATGGGCTTGAAGACGGGGAACTCCACCTTCGAGCCTTCCTTCATCGTAGCCGTCACGGTGACGTGTACCTGCTCGCCGATGAGCATCTCAATAGAGTCGATGGCAGCCTCGACGGTGACTTGCGCACTCGCGACCAGCGTGCCTACAGACAGTATTATGAGCAATAACGTTTTCTTCATTTCCTTCTTTTAGCTTCTTTGCTTAAACAGGCCAAGCAGCAGCTTGACGTAGTCCTCATCGGTAGCAATGCTGACGTTGTCGACGTTGCTCCGGGTGAAGGTGTCCTTCAGCTCCTTCTGGCGGTTGGTCCAGTAGCGGCTGTAAGCCTTGCGCAGACTCTTCGAACCGGTATCGACATACTGTTCGAAGCCCGTCTCGGCATCGACCACCTTCATCAGTCCTACGTTAGGCAACTCACGGGCACGCTGGTCGTACACCTGAATGGCCACAACGTCGTGCTTGCGGTTGCAAATCTGCAGCGACTGCAGAAAGTCCTCGCGAACGTAGAAGTCGCTCAGGATGAAAGCCGTCGTGCGGCGCTTCTGCACGCTCGTCATAAACTCGATGGCCTGACGCACATCTGTACGCTTTGACTCGGGCTTGAAGTCAAGCATCTCGCGGATGATGTAGAGGATGTGCTTGCGGCCCTTCTTCGGCGGGATGTACTTCTCAATCTTGTCAGAGAAGAACACGACGCCGATCTTGTCGTTGTTCTGAATGGCCGAGAATGCGATGGTGGCGGCTATCTCGGTCACCATGTCGCGCTTCATCTGTACCTGAGTACCGAAGTCGAGCGAGCCGCTGACGTCGACCAGCAGCATGACGGTCAGTTCGCGCTCCTCCTCAAACACCTTCACATAGGGGCGGTGGAAGCGGGCCGTCACGTTCCAGTCGATGTCGCGCACGTCGTCGCCATACTGATACTCGCGTACCTCGCTGAACGCCATACCACGCCCCTTGAAGGCCGAATGGTACTGTCCGGCAAAGACCTGCGAGCTCAGTCCGCGCGTCTTGATTTCTATCTTACGTACCTTCTTTAGTATCTCGGAGGTGGCCCCCCCTACTGCCCCCGAGGGGGCTTCATTTGTATTCATCTTCATCACAACTATAGTGTCCCCCTCGGGGGACGAAAGGGGGGCTTTTAAGGAACTTCTACCTTATTTATAATCTTAGAGACAATCTCCTCGCTCGTGATGTTGCTGGCCTCGGCCTCGTAGGTCAAGCCGATGCGATGGCGAAGCACGTCGTGAGCCACGGCGCGGACGTCCTCGGGCACGACGTAGCCGCGACGCTTGATGAAAGCGTAGGCACGGGCGGCCCTGGCCAGATTGATGCTGGCGCGAGGCGATCCGCCAAAGGCAATCATATCCTTCAGTTCCTTCAGACCGTAGCGGTCGGGATAGCGGGTGGCAAAGACGATGTCGGCAATATACTGCTCAATCTTCTCATCGATATACACCTCGCGCACAACGGCACGGGCTTTCAGGATTTCAGCACTTGTTGTTACAGGGCGCACCTCAGGCAGCGACTCAGCAATGTTCTCGCGGATGATGCGCTTCTCCTCTTCAAGCGTCGGGTAGTCGATGACCACCTTCAGCATGAAACGGTCCATCTGGGCCTCAGGCAGCGGATAGGTGCCTTCCTGCTCGATGGGGTTCTGCGTAGCCATCACAAGGAACGGGCTGGGCAGGTCGAAGGTCTCGCTGCCGATGGTCACCTGCTTCTCCTGCATGGCTTCCAGAAGGGCGCTCTGCACCTTGGCCGGCGCGCGGTTGATCTCGTCGGCCAGCACGAAGTTGGCAAACACGGGGCCTTGCTTCACCTGGAAGCGCTCGTCCTTCTGCGAGTAGATCATCGTACCCGTCACGTCGGCGGGCAACAGGTCGGGGGTGAACTGTATGCGGCTGTACTTGGCGTCAATCAGCTGCGAGAGGGTCTTGATAGCCAGCGTCTTGGCCAGGCCAGGCACACCTTCGAGCAGAATATTGCCATCACTAAGAAGACCTATCAGCAGGGAGTCCACCAGATGTTTCTGTCCCACGATGACGCGGTCCATTCCCGTTACAAGATTAGTAACAAATGCGCTTTGCTGTTCTATCCGTATGTTCAACTCACGGATATCAATTGATTCTGCCATAATGATATGTTGTTTTTTGTTTTGTGATTATTTCTTCTTCAGTTTCTTCTTCAGTTCCAGCTTAGGAATCTTCACCGTCTTTCCGGCTTCGAGCACGGCTCCTGGCTTCAGTCCGTTATACACCTCGATATAGCACTCCATGTCAGGGCCAAGGGTGCGCTTGGACACGCGGGCCGTTGACTCACCGGCTTTAGCGGTGACCTCGTAGTCCGTGCCAACAATGCGGTATGCACCATAGCGGACACGATTGTCCATCTCGGCATATTTGTCTGTATCAGCAGCAGGCGAAGCGGCAGGCGCGGCGGGAGGTGTAGCTGGAGGTGTAACGCGGTCTACAGGCGACTCGACGACCTCAACAGGTTTCGACGGCTCAGCCTTAAAAGCCGGAGCGTCAACGTCTTGTACCTTTGTCTTAGCTTCAACCTTGGCTGTGTCTTTCACAGGGGTCTGCTCAGTGCTGTCAGCGATTTCCTCTATCGAAGTAAAAGCATTCCCCGTCATCGACAGGCCCTTGTTCAAACCGAGGAAATAACCGCCCACAAACGAGGCGAGGCAGGCTGCGATGGCTATTGCCAGCCATGCAATAGTCTTCAGTCTTGTGTTATCTGTTTTTGTTTTCATATCCGGTTCTTCTTCATTTTCTATTATTTCCTTTTCTATCTCTTCCGTTGGTTCTTGTTGCTGCATAACCGCAAGCGGCTCTTCCGCTGGCGGCTCCTCTTCCGCTGGCGGCTCCTCTGCTGGCGGCTCTTCTGCTGGCGGCTCCTCAATAGGAGATTCTTCCACAGGCGGTTCTTCCACTGGCGGCTCTTCCACTGGCGGCTCTTCCACTGGCGGCTCTTCCACGGGCGGTTCTTCCACAGGCGGTTCTTCCACAGGAGGTTCTTCCACGGGCGGTTCTTCCACAGGAGATTCTTCCACAGGCGGTTCTTCCACGGGCGGCACTTCTACGGTTGTTTCTTCAATAGCCAGCTTTTCCTCAGTCTGCTCAGCAACGTTCGGTGCGTCGTCGAACTCAACACCTTCGTTCAAGACAACCGTCTCAAACTGTGAGAAAGGCTTGTTCACCAGCTCCTTCATCGTCGCATCAGGCGTGAAAGATATTTTCTCGTGACCTTCTATAAGCACGCGCTCACCCGTATTGACATTCACACTCTCGCGAGCCTCAATATCAATCACTTTGAAGGTTCCCAAGCCCTTGACCTTCACCAGACGGTCAGTCACCAGCCCGTCCTTCACCACTTCAAACAGCGTGGTGGCGAATCGCTCGGCATCCTTCTTCTTCAAACCACTCTTGACTGTCAGGATAGCGGATAGCTCTTGTATAGAAATACGGTCCAACACTCCCATTACTCAGTCCCCCCGTTCTTTAGTTTGCCTTTCCACGTCGGACTGATCTTAAAGCCCAGAGTGAGTTTGGGCGGCACCAGCATACGCTGGCCCGTCGTCGGGTTCACGATAATACGCTCCAGCCGCTTCTTCACTTCAAAGCTGCCGAAGTTCTGCACGATAACGGTGTTGCCCTCCATAAAGCTGTCGCCCATAGCGTCGATAACCTGGTAAATCATCTTCTGCGTGTCAGTCGATGAATAACCCATCCGGCGGGCAAGTTCAGCTATGAATTGTTTATTGTTCACCTCTGTATAGTTTACAATTTACTCTCTTCTATTAACATTTTACCACCTCACCATAAAGGTCAAACTCCTCTGCATCAGTAATATGCACATCGTAGAACTGACCTATCTCCAACTCGCAGTCGGCAGGAATCAGCACCTCGGGGTCGACCTCAGGCGAGCAGAACTCCGTGCGGCCCACGTAGTAGTCGCCCTCGCGGCGGTCGATGATGGTCTTCAACGTCTGTCCAATCTTGGCGGCCTCGATCTCAGCGCTGATATTCTGCTGAACGCGCATCAGCTTGTCGAGTCGCGCCTGCTTCACGTCAGAGGGCACGTCGTCCTCGTAGTGCTCTGCCGACCAAGTACCGTCTTCTTCAGAGTAGGCAAAGGCGCCCATACGCTCAAAGCGTGCCCACTTTGTAAACTCAATGAGCTCCTTAAAGTCCTCGTCAGTCTCGCCGGGAAAGCCCACCATCAGCGTTGTTCGCAGATGAATACTGGGCACCTCTCGGCGCAGACGTTCCACCAGCTCGTATGTCTCCTGCTTCGTCACGTGACGGCGCATACGGCTCAGCACCGGGTCGGAGATGTGCTGTAAGGCTATATCCAGATAGTTGCAGACGTTCTTCCGCTCGCGCATCACGTCGAACAGTTCCCAGGGGAAGTGTGCCGGGTAGGCATAGTGCAAGCGAATCCACTCCACACCCTCAATATCGGCCATCCGCGACACCAGTTCAGCAATCTTCTGCTCGCCGTAGAGGTCAACGCCGTAGTAGGTCAGTTCCTGGGCGATAATCTGGAACTCCTTTGTGCCTTGACTGACCAGCCAGCGCACCTCACCGAGGATATCATCCATCGGACGGCTCTGGTGGCGGCCAGTTATCAGCGGTATGGCACAGTAGGCGCAATGCCTGTCGCACCCCTCACTGATTTTGACATAGGCGTAGTGGCGGGGAGTGGTCAAGTGTCTCTTCCAAACATCCCTCCCTTGGGGAGGGCTTGGGTGGGCTTTCAGGTCATCTAACAGTTTCCTATAGTTGAACTTCCCATACCACCCGTCGACCTCAGGAATTTCTTCCTCAAGCTCAGCTAAGTAACGCTCTGACAGACAGCCCATCACGTAGAGCCGCTCAATGCGCCCTTCAGTCTTTGCCTGGGCAAACTCCAGTATCGTGTTGATGCTCTCTTCCTTGGCGTCGTTGATGAAGCCGCAGGTATTGACAACGACTATTTCGCCCTGCGGATTGTCGCTGTCGTGGGTACAATGGAAACCGTTGGCCTCCATCAGTCCCATCAGTATCTCGCTGTCAACGAGATTCTTTGAGCATCCGAGTAATATGAAATCTATCGTCTTCAATTCTTAAACAGCGAATCTACGAACTCACGTTTGTTGAACAGCTGCAGGTCCTCCATGCCTTCGCCCAGTCCGATGTACTTCACAGGCACCTTCAGCTGGTCTGAGATGCCGATGACCACACCGCCCTTGGCAGTGCCGTCGAGCTTCGTGATGGCCAGCGACGACACCTGCGTCACGGCTGCAAACTGCTTGGCCTGCTCGAAGGCGTTCTGGCCTGTCGAGCCGTCGAGCACGAGCATCACCTCGTCGGGAGCCTCGGGCAGCACCTTCTTCATCACGTCCTTGATTTTCTTCAGCTCGTTCATCAGGCCAACCTTGTTGTGCAGTCGGCCGGCAGTGTCAATCAGCACCACGTCGGCTCCGTTGGCCTTGGCACTCTGCAGCGTGTCGAAAGCCACAGAGGCAGGGTCGCTGCCCATCTGCTGCTTTACGACGGGCACGCCCACGCGCTCGCCCCAGATGCACAGCTGCTCGACAGCGGCGGCACGGAACGTGTCGGCAGCGCCAAGATACACCTTCTTGCCGGCGTTCTTGAACTGCCAGGCCAACTTGCCGATAGTGGTGGTCTTCCCCACCCCGTTCACGCCTACCACAAGTATCACGTAGGGCTTGTGGTCGCCGGGCAGGTCCCAGTTGTCGTTATCCTCCGAGTTGTTCTCGGCCAGCAGAGACGCAATCTCATCGCGCAGGATGCCATTCAGCTCGCTGGTACTCACGTACTTGTCGCGAGCCACGCGCTCTTCAATGCGGTGAATAATCTTCAGCGTCGTGTCAACGCCGACGTCGCTCGTAATCAGCACCTCCTCAAGGTTGTCGAGCACGTCGTCGTCAACTTTCGATTTACCGGCCACTGCACGCGCCAGTTTGTCGAACACCGACGTCTTGGTCTTCTCCAGTCCCTTGTCGAGCGTCTCCTTGTTCTTTTTACCAAAAAAACCAAAAATTCCCATATAGCTATATTATTTCAAATTGCAAAATTACACCAAAAAAGGGAAACGGCCAAAGTGTACGCTCCCATTTTTCCGTTATTACATAAACTTTCACAGTTTTTCACGCGAAAGAAAAAGAGTTCCTGTTCGATAATTCTCCATGAAAGTCCACTCGGTTTGCCTGCCGTCATCCTGGTTTTGCAAACTTTTGCGAACTGAAAGGGCAGTTGCGAATTATTGCAAACAGAAAAATTTGGAGGATTGCAGAAAAACCCGTATCTTTGCACTATGATTTACGAATTGCTCATAGGACTTGTCGTTTACGCGTTGCTGTTCGCAGTGACGGTGCAGAGCAGCCGCCGCAAGGTGACAGCTATGCAGGAGCGCCTCGACAAGGTACGCGCGCTGCAGGCACAGCAGCTGGCACAGAGCGCACAGAGCATCGCCCAGAACGAGGCGAAGATCATGGAGCTGGAGTCGCTGCTGAAGAAGCTGGGCGACGAAAACTCGCTGCTGCGGCTGGAGCTGGAGGAGAAGAAGGCCACGCTTACATATAATAATAAGGTGGCGATGATTGAGCAGGAGAAACGACAGCAGGCCGAGACGGCCATCTTCGCGTCGGACATCTACCAGCGACTGCAGGACTGCCTGAACAGCGGCCGCAGTCTGACGAACAACGACTGGATGAAGCTGACTACACTGGTTGACAGCATCTACACGGGCTTCACCGAGAAGCTGTACGGTCTCTACCGCATGACGGAACAGGAGTACCACGTGAGCCTGCTCATCAAGATCAGGATTCAGCCGAAGGACATTGCTCTGCTGACGGCCCACTCGAAGGAGAGCGTAGCCACGACGCGCAGCCGACTCTACCAGAAGGTGTTCAACAAGAAGGGCTCTTCGAAGGACTGGGACGACTTTGTATTATCACTTTAAAGCATAAAGGTTATGATTGACTATTTTACACAACATCTGTGGCAGCTGTGGGCGGTGGTAGCCGTCGTCTGCCTGATTCTGGAACTGACAGCGGGTGACTTCTTCATCATTTGCTTCTCAATCGGCGCGGTCTTTGCAGCCGTCACTGCGCTGATAGGCGGCAACGTCTACTGGCAGCTGGCCATGTTTGCCCTGTTCACGCTGGTCTGCCTCTTCTGGGTTCGCCCGTTTGCAAAACGCTACCTCCACCGCGGCGAGGACACCCGCGTGAGCAATGCCGACGCGCTGATGGGCCGTCAGGGCAGGGTAGTGGAGACGGTGGCCCACGACGGCTTCGGCCGCGTACAGATTGACGGTGACGTATGGAAGGCTGTCACCAACGAGCCGCAGGACATTCCCGAGGGCGCTAACGTGCGCGTGGTAGGCCGCGAGAGTACCATTATTACCGTAGAGACAATTAACCAATAAATAACAAACTAACAAAACCACAGACATTATGACTTATGTTCTCATTGCAATCGTAGTTTGTGTCATCCTCTTCGCCAAGATGGCACTGGTGATCATCCCGCAGTCGGAAACCAAGATTGTGGAGCGGCTCGGACGCTATTATGCCACGCTGCAGCCGGGTATCAACATCATCATTCCGTTCATCGACCGTGCCAAGTCGATAGTAGTGCTCAACCACGGGCGCTACCAGTACTCGACGACCATCGACCTGAGGGAGCAAGTGTACGACTTCCCGAAGCAGAACGTGATTACGAAGGACAACGTGCAGACGGAAATCAACGCCCTGCTCTACTTCCAGATTGTCGACCCCTTCAAGGCTACCTACGAGATTAACAACCTGCCCAACGCCATCGAGAAGCTGACGCAGACCACGCTGCGTAACATTATCGGTGAGCTGGAGCTCGACGAGACGCTGACCTCGCGCGACACCATCAACAAGAAGCTGTCGGCCGTGCTCGACGATGCCACCGACAAGTGGGGCGTCAAGGTGAACCGCGTGGAGCTGCAGGACATTACGCCTCCCGATTCTGTGCTGACCGCTATGGAGAAGCAGATGCAGGCTGAGCGCAACAAGCGTGCCCAGATTCTGACGTCGGAAGGTCAGAAGGCAGCCGAAATCCTGGCTTCTGAAGGTGAGAAGACTGCCATCGTCAACAAGGCCGAGGCTGCCAAGCAGGAGGCCATCCTGCAGGCTGAAGGTGAGGCTCAGGCCCGTATCCGCGTGGCTGAGGCCGAGGCCAAGGCCATCGAACTGATTACCGAGGCTGTGGGCAAGTCGACGAACCCCGCCAACTATCTGCTGGCCCAGAAGTACATCCAGATGATGCAGGAACTGGCCGAGGGCGACAAGACGAAGACTGTCTATCTGCCCTACGAGGCAACCAACCTGCTGGGCTCTATCGGCGGTATCAAGGACCTGTTCAAGGCAGACTAAGCTTATGCGAATGGTTAGGACAATGACTCTGGCAGTGGCCGTCGTAGCGACGGTCGCTGCCTCTGCACAGGAAGAGCCGCGCGCATCGTCAAGCCGCTATCTGCCCGCTTTCAAGAAGGCCGACGTGAGCATGGCCTTCGACATCGGGGCCGAGGGACGGCGCTTCGAGCCAACGTGGGGCCTCGACCTGGCGTGGATTAACGAGCAGAATCTGAAGAAGGGCATCAACCACATGCTGAAGGAGAACGTCGGCATCGGGCGATCGGCCTTCCGTTTCACCAAGCCGCTGGTCAACGACTCGGTGCTCCCCTCCGACATGATCAGCGTACTGCGCCAGCGAGCCAACCTGTTCAATCAAGTCAGTACGACGCTGCCCATTGTCTTGACCGCCGACCAGGAGGCCGGCACTAATGAGTACTACGTCAAGAACAAGGTGGCCAACAACGAGCACTGGGCAGCCATGATCAACAGCCATGTTCACTGGATGCAGCAGAACACGAAGCACCCCGTCGTTGGCGTCTCACCCTTCAACGAAGGCGACTACTGGACGGTTGAGGAGGGTGCATCGGCGGCCAAGCAGTGGCAGGTGGCCAAGCTGCTGAAGGAGCAGTATCCGCGCTGTGCCGACGTAGCCATGGTGGGCGGCAACACGCTCAACGACGACAAGGCCCTGTCGTGGTATACGCCGGGCAAGCAGTATTACGACTGGGGCAACACCCACCAGCTGGCCGGCTCGTTCGACAACTTTGCCCGGTTCTTCCAGCAGGTGGCGAAGGACGGTAAGACGGGCTATGCCGACGAGATGCACAACACGGTTGAAGCGATGGTCGGACTGGAGTACGGCATGACCGTCGGCATCTGGTGGGGCTTCGACAGCCGCACGCGCGGCGAGTTCTGCCAGATAAGCCGCAACGGCACTCGGCTGGCCTACGGCGAGCACCGCGACAACTGGACTGCAGCCTCCGTCTGGCGCCACGACGACGGTCGGGTGAAGGCCTTCATCGGCTCGAGCGAGCGTCAGGCTGTGACCACCAGCTACCAGTTTGTGTCGACGTGCCGCGACGTCTACTACGACGGCTACGGTCCCGTGCGTGAGTTCAGAATGGAGATTCCCGGCGGCACAGGCTACCAGACTGGGCAGACCAACGCCGAGCGCGTCATCGACATTACATGGGGCGACGACGTGCCGCCCGCCGTCATCGACGGCACTTACAAGATTGTCTGCAAGCAGACGGGCAACGTCGTGGCCTGGACATCGACAGGCTCTGGCGTGATGCAGCAGAAGTTTGCCGAGGGCAACAAGAAGCAGCAGTGGACCGTGAAGCCCTGCAGCAGCCGCACGGGCGGCGACTACAGCTTCTACGACATTGCCTCGGTGGCCGACGAGCGTGTTCACATCAACGTGAAGAACTACTCGACCGCCAGTGGAGGCGAGACGATAGCCTGGGCACAGGACGCCCCGACGAGCAACGAGCAGTGGTATCTGGAGTATGCCGGCAACGGCTACTACTACCTGCGCTGCCGCGAGAGTGCGCTCTATCTGGCTGCATCAGGCACGACGGCTACGGCAAGGCTCGTCCAGACGACCATGCTGCCCGAGAATGCCCGCAGCCGCATGATGTTCCGCTTCCTGCCGCTCGACGCCGACTACGATACCCAGGCTCCGGCAGCGCCCGACGGACTGACCGCCACGCCCCACGCCGCCTCGGTGACGCTGACGTGGAACGCCTCGGCCGACGCTGACCTGGAGGGCTACATGGTGGTGCGCGCACAGGCTGGTACCGACGACTGGAACACCATTGCCCGCAAGCTGACCACGACCACCTACACCGACAATACCTGCCGTCCGGGAACAGCCTATATCTATAAGGTGAAAGCCATTGACCGCGCACAGAACCTCTCCGAGCCCTCGGCTACGGCAGAGGCTGCCCCGACGGCTGAGCGCTCGATGACGGCCCGCTGGCAAATGGAGGGCAACACTCAGGACCAGACGGAGAACATGATGGACGCCGCCCTTGCTGCTACGGCCAACTACGTTGACGGCCGCACGGAGGGCACGAAGGCGCTGCGCCTGAACGGTTCGACACAGTATGTGCAGCTGCCCTACGAGATAGCCGACGCCGACGAGCTGACGGTGGCCATGTGGGTGAAGATGCGCAGCAGCACCACCTGGCAGCGCCTTCTGGACTTCGGCAACGACACCGAGCACTACATGTTCCTGACGCCGAAGAACAGCTACACCAACGTCATGCGCTTCGCCATCAGGAACGGCGGCGACGAGCAGACACTCGACTGCAAGACGGCGCTGGCCTCGTCGCAGTGGAAGCACGTGGTGCTGACCATCGGCGGTGGCCGCACGGCCATCTACGTCGACGGTGATGAGGCTGCCTCGACGACGGCCATCAGCATCAGTCCCAGCGACATACGCCCCGTGCTCAACTACCTCGGGCGCAGCCAGTTTGCCGCCGACCCGCTGATGAGTGCCGACATCGACGACGTGCGCATCTACAACTACGCTCTGACTGCCGACGACGTGAAGACGCTCATGGATGGCGGCGAGCTGACTGCCGTCGAGAGTCCCGATACCGGCCGGCAGCCGGCAGCCATCTACGGCATCGACGGCGTGAGGCGCCCCGAAGCCCGCCGCGGCCTGAACATTATCGACGGTAAGAAAGTTGTAAGGTAAATGATGTTTTTTCGGTAATTTGTTGCAGAATCCAGCTTTTTTGTGTAATTTTGCACCCAAATTGACGCAAAGAGATAACATCATGGTACAAAACATATTCAAGGGGCTTGGCATTGCGCTGATTACCCCGTTCTGTGAAGACGGCTCCGTTGACTACGACTCGCTGAAACGATTGGTTCAGTATCAGTTGGACAACGGTGCCGACTTCTTTTGTATTCTGGCCACTACCGGCGAGACGCCCACGCTGACACCCGAAGAGAAGCTCACCATCAAGAACCTCGTGGTCGACATTGTGCAGGCCCGCGTGCCCATCCTCATGGGCTGCGGAGGCTACAACACGGCTGCCGTGGTCGAGGAGCTCAGGACGGGCGACTTCAAGGGCATCGACGGCATTCTGAGCGTCTGTCCCTACTACAACAAGCCCTCGCAGGAGGGACTCTACCAGCACTTCAAGGCCATTGCCGCCGCAACGGAGCTGCCCGTGGTGCTCTACAACGTGCCGGGCCGCACGGGCGTCAACATGAAGGCCGAGACCACCGTCCGACTGGCCCGCGACTGCCGCAACATCGTGGCCATCAAGGAGGCCAGCGGCAATCTGGAGCAGGTCGACGAAATCATTAAGAACAAGCCCCGCGACTTCGACGTCATCTCGGGCGACGACTCGCTGACGTTCCCGATGGTATCCTGCGGTGCCGTGGGTGTTATCTCGGTCATCGGCAATGCGCTGCCCAAGGAGTTCTCGAAGATGATACGCCTGCAAATGCGCGGCGAGTACGACCCAGCGCGCAAGATTCACCACCGCTTCACCGACCTCTTCTCGCTGCTATTCGTCGACGGCAACCCCGCCGGCGTGAAGGCCATGCTCCACGAGATGGGCTTCATCAAGAACGTGCTCCGGCTCCCCCTTGTACCCATGCGCATCAACAACATGCAGCGTATGTCGGAAATTCTGAAAGAACTGAAGATATAGTGCCTAAAACAACAGCCATCGGTTTGAAGCAAATAGGATACATTCTCTTTGCGGCTGTACTGCTGGCGTCGTGTGCCGAGACGAAGTACGTGCCTGACGGACGTTATCTGCTCGACAATGTGAAGCTGACCGTCGACGGCAGGCACGACGACGTCAACACCGGCAAGATGAAGAGCTACGTCCGTCAGCAGGAGAATGTCCGCTGGTTTTCGTTGTTCAAGCTGCCCTTAGGCGTCTACTCCATGTCGGGGCGCGACTCCACGCGCTGGATGAACCGTCTGCTGAAGGGCATGGGCGAACCGCCGGTGCTCTTCGACACGCTCCTGGCCAGGCAGACCGTCGGCGACCTGCAACAGATGCTCTATAACCAAGGCTATCTGGAGAGCAAGGTCGAGCTGTGGACGAAGACTAGGGGCAAAAAACTCTCAACAACCTACAAGCTCTATCCCGGCGAAGCCTATACGGTGGGGAAACTCGAATACCTGATTGCCGACTCTATCATCAAACGTGAACTGGGTCTCGACGACCCAGCCAACTGGGGTCTGAAGCCGGGCAGTCAGTTCAGCGTCGACGACCTGGACCGCGAGCGCAAGCGCATCACGAAGCTGCTCACCGACCGCGGCTACTACCGTTTCCACAAGGAGTTTATCAGCTATGAGGCCGACACACTTGGCGACGGTCGCAAGGTCAACCTGCGGCTGATGCTTAATCCCAACCGCACTGAGGAGGGCGAGGAGCTGCTCCACACGCGCTACAAGGTGAGAAGCGTCAGCTTCGAGAGCGGAGCCAAGGACGACAGCGTCATCCACCTGCGCCGCAAGGTGCTCGCCGAGAGCACGTATATCAAGGAGGGCGGCTACTACTCGGGCAGCGACCTGCAGAACACCTATAACCACTTCGGGCGGCTCGGAGCCGTGAAGTACACCAACATACAGTTCCGCGAGGTTCCCGACACAGCCCTGCTCGACTGCCGCATACGCCTGCAGACCAACAAGCCCTCGACGCTCAGTTTCCAGCCCGAGGGCACCAACACCGCCGGCGACCTGGGAGCAGCCGCCACGCTGACCTACCAGAACCGCAACCTCTTTCACGGCTCCGAGAACCTCTCCATCGAGCTGCGCGGCGCCTACGAGGCCATCAAGGGGCTCGAGGGCTACAGCAATCAGGACTTCATAGAATATAGCGTAGAGACGAAACTGAAGTTCCCACGGTTCATCATGCCCTTCATCAAGGCCGACACCCGCCGCCGCATCAATGCCACCAGCGAGGTGTCGCTGCTCTACGACCTGCAGGACCGCCCCGAGTTCCACCGCCGCCTCTGGTCGGCAGCCTGGCGCTACCGCTGGGCCCAGCCCTCAGGGCGCTTCCAGTATCAGCTCGACCTGCTCGACGTCAACTACGTGCTCATGCCCTGGATCAGCGAGACGTTCAAGCGGCTCTACCTCGACGACGTATCGTCGCGCAATGCCATCCTGCGCTATAACTACCAGGACCTGTTCATCACCAAGACGGGCTTCGGACTGTCCTACAACGACGGAACGACAGCCGTGAAGTCCAACATCGAGACGGCGGGCAACCTGTTCAACCTCGCCTCCGAGCTGACCGGAGCCGCGAAGAACTCGCTGGGACAGTACAAGGTGTTCAACATTGCCTACGCACAGTACGTCAAGGGCGACATCGACTTCACCCGCATCCTGAAGTTCGACTACATCAACCAGCTGGTGTTCCACGTCGGACTGGGCATTGCCTGGCCTTACGGCAACTCAACGCTGCTGCCCTTCGAGAAGCGCTACTTCTCGGGCGGTGCCAACTCGCTGCGCGGCTGGGCCGTGCGCGGCATAGGCCCGGGCCGCTACAAGGGAACCGACGGGCGCATCGACTTCATCAACCAGACGGGCGACATGAAGCTCGACCTCAACGTAGAGTACCGCACGCACCTCTTCTGGAAGCTCGACGGTGCACTATTCGTCGACGGCGGCAACATCTGGACACTGCGCGAATATCCCGACCAGCCCGGCGGACAGTTCACCTTCGGCAACTTCCTCGAGCAGCTGGCAGCCGACTACGGTCTGGGCTTCCGCTTCAACTTCGACTATTTCATTGTGCGTTTCGACTTAGGCATGAAGGCCGTCAATCCCGCCTACGACGCCGACGAGCACTATCCGCTCATCCATCCGCGCTTCAGTCGCGACTTTGCCTTTCACTTCGCGGTAGGCCTTCCATTCTGACCAGGAAGTCGCCACCGCGCTGTACCGTCGTCAGCCGGAACTCGGCCTCATCGGTCATCGTGCCCACACTGCCGAGACTGTCTTTACTGAGGAAATTCCTGACGCTCACCGTGACCACCACCGTAGAGTCGCTGGTGCGCTCATACGCCTCGGCCAGCACCGTAGCGTCCTCTTCCTGAGCGTTCAGAAGGTCGACATCCTCTTGAGTGACGTTCGAGGCCGCAAACCGCAGCCATTTCTCTGACTCAGGAGTAGCCATTCTCCGGGCCTTCTTGAAGTCATAGTTAAAGTAGGCGTCGGCAAAATCAGCCGCAAGAGCAGTTGCCCGTTCCTCGGGTGACGTCTCAGCCTCCTGGCAGCCCGAAAGAGCCAGACAGAGGAATGCCATCAATAGAAAATGTCTCATAAGCTAAATCTTAATAAAGTACAAAGGTAAGAAATAAATATGAATAAGTAGAACGAATTATGAATTATTTTGTACTTTTGCAAAAAATAACCACTAAAATGCTGAAATTTATATCCTTTGGCAGTGGTAGCAGCGGTAATTGCTACTACCTCTACACTGAAAAGGAGGGATTGATAATAGACATAGGAGTAGGAATCAGGACGCTCAAGAAGCAATTCAGGGACTTTGGCCTCAGCCTTAGTTCCATTCATTACGTTCTCATAACCCACGACCACGCCGACCACATCAAGTCGGTGGGAAGTATCAGCCATGAATGCCACCTGCCCGTCTATGCCACGAAGAACGTACACGATGGCATCGACCGCAACTTCTGCGTCACCCGTAAGCTGGCACCCGACATGAAGCGCATGGTCACGGTCGGCGAGCAGCTGCAGCTGGGCGACTTCCGCGTCACGCCCTTTTACGTGCCGCACGATGCTACCGAGAACGTAGGCTACCAGCTGGAAGCCTGCGGCGTAACGTTCTGCATCATCACCGACGCCGGAGCCATCACCGACGAGATGCGCACCTTCATATCGCATGCCGACTACCTTGTCATCGAGGCCAACCACGATGTCGAGATGCTCATGCAGGGCCCCTACCCCCAGCACCTGAAAGAGCGCATACAGAGCAAGACCGGCCATCTGTGCAACAGGGATTGCGGCGTGGCTATTGCCGAAAACATGAAGGAGGGCCTGAAGCACGTCTGGCTATGCCACCTGAGCGAGGAGAACAACCATCCCGAGCTTGCGCGCAAGACCGTCGAGTCCGTCCTGCGCGAATATGGCATCATTGCCGGCAAGGACATTCAGCTCGAAGTGCTCAAGCGCAAGACGCCGACGGGAATCTTCGAGTTGACTGACGATTAGCCTCGGATTGCAACACTGAGCCCCAGGGGTAAAGTTGTGAATACTCCTTGCGGGCATCGAAGCAGGGGCAGTCCTTGTGGACGCCGGGGAGGTCGCGGTGGCCGAGAATGCTGGCATTGGGGTGAGCTTTCTTCAGGCGGCGGAGCAGGCGCAGCAGGGCGCGCTTCTGAGCTTCAGTGCGGGTGTCTGCCGACTGGCCGTGCTCGTCAAGCCCGCCTTCGTAGCACACGCCGAGCGAGTGTTTGTTGTAGCCTACGGCGTGAGCACCCACCAACTGCTCGTGGCGCGTCTGGTAGGTTCGCCCGTCGCGGGTGATGTAGTAGTGGTAGCCGGTGAACCCGAAGCGGGCGTCGTGGCTGCGGATGAGAGCTGTCACAGGATAGTCCTGGTTCGAGCGCGTGGCCGAACAATGGACAACAATCAAATCAATCTTTCGCATAATTAATCACACAGATTCTTTCATAAGTTTTTAAGTCACACAGATCTCACTGATTCCACAGATAATCCAGAAGCCCGGAAACAGCATGAAGAACGAAGAAATCTGTGAGATCTGTGGGATCTGTGTGATCATAAGAGACAGATAAGTTTTTTGAGTCACACAGATCTCACTGATCCCACAGATAATCCAGAAGCCCCGGAAACAGCATGAAGAACGAAGAAATCTGTGAGATCTGTGGGATCTGTGTGACCATAAGAGAGGTTAGCCGTTCATGCAGCTCTGCGTGAGAAACGAGCTGACGATGGCCGTAAGCACGGTGATGACGAACTGAATAATGGTCTTCCAGGTCTTGAGTTTCTTGAACATAATTTAGAAGTGAAAAGTGAAGCGTGAAAAGTTCTCCCCCTCCTGGGGGGAGTTAGAGAGGGGCTTTAAGGCTCCGGCGTCTCCTCA
>JAFPVW010000078.1 GCA_017395215.1 Prevotella sp.
GAGGGCTACGAGCTGCAGGTTGGTCAGCCACAGGTCATCTACAAAGAGATCGACGGCCAGAAGTGCGAGCCTATTGAGGAACTCACCATCAACGTGCCTGAGGAGTTTGCCTCGAAGATGATTGACATGGTGACGCGCCGCAAGGGCGAGATGACGTCGATGGAGTCGCAGGGCGAGCGCACCAATATTGAGTTCGACATCCCCTCGCGCGGCATCATCGGCCTGCGCACCAACGTGCTGACGGCCAGTCAGGGCGAGGCCATCATGGCCCACCGCTTCAAGGAGTATCAGCCCTACAAGGGTGAGATTGAGCGCCGCGTCAACGGTTCGATGATTGCCCTCGAGACGGGTACCGCCTACGCCTACGCCATAGACAAGCTGCAGGACCGAGGCAAGTTTTTCATCGACCCGGGCGAGGAAGTCTACTTCGGTCAGGTCGTCGGCGAGCACGTCCACGACAACGACCTCGTCATCAACGTCTGCAAGGCAAAACAGCTGACCAATGTCCGTGCCTCGGGCACCGACGACAAGGCGCGCATCATTCCCAAGACCGTCATGTCGCTCGAGGAGTGCCTGGAGTACATCAAGGAAGACGAGCTGGTAGAGGTCACGCCGCTGTCCATGCGCATGCGCAAGATTATCCTCGATCACGATCAGCGCAAGAAGGCGGGCATTAGGGTAAAGTAAAGACAAAAATAACCTGCACTTCCTGCACTTAGTGCTTAGCTGGCTGATTGACAGCCGGTTACAAGTCTTGGTTCCTTTTGGAACCTGCACTTAGCCTGCACCTGAACCTGCACTTAATTTTGTTGCCTCGACTCATGTCGGTTGGCGGCTTCAAAAGCCTGTTTCCACGGCGTGGAACAAATATTCCACGCCGTGGAATAATTAAGAACCGCCGCTTTTTGCCCGTAAACCGCCGCTTTTTTGTCGAAACCCGCCCCTTTTCATCAAGTGCAGGTTCAGGTGCAGGTTCAGTGCAGGTTTAGGTAGCCCTAACCTGCTGATAATGAGGCTCAGTGCAGGAAGTGCAGGTTCTTTCCGGCTTATACCATATATATAGCAGTTTTTGCGGACTGATGGAGCTGCCAGTCAAAGCTGCTTTTTCCTTAAACAATGTTAATACGTAGCAGTCTTTTCGGCTTTTTCTTGTCATTATTGGTGAAAGACAGACAAGAAAATGCTATATTTGCAGAGTTGTTAACGATATGAACAGACTTTTGCTCGCCATCATAGCCGTGTGGCTCTACACGCTTGCCGCCTTTGCCCAGACTGCCGACGCCGACGGTCAGCTCTACGCCGTGCTCATCAGTGGCGGGCGCAACCGGCTGACCAATCCGGAACGCTACTGGAACGACTGCTCGCTGCTCTACCGCGCGCTGCGCCATACCTACCACGTGCCACAGCGCAACATCGCCGTGCTGATGAGCGACGGCGGCGACCCGGCAGAAGACATGATACGCGCCGACGGGACGGGCTTCGCCTCGTCGCCCGCCGACCTCGACGGCGACGGCGATATCGACGTCTATTTCGACGCCACGCTGCTGACCGTTGAGCGCGTGCTCAGCGGCATGGCTCAGCGCCTGACGGCTAAGGACCGCCTGTTTGTGTTCGTCATCGACCACGGTGGCATCGACAGCCAATGGGCCGAACCCTTCGTCTGGCTGTGGAACGACGAGCGGCTGCTTGCCTCCCGTCTGGGCAGTCTGCTCAGCCGCTTCCGCGTGAAATCCATGAGCATGGTGCTGGGGCAGTGCTATGCCGGCGGATTCCTCACGGCATTGCAGCGCGAAGGACGGGTCATCGCGGCGGCCTGTGGTAGCGACGAGCAGTCGTGGGCCTGCGAGGACCTGCCCTACGACGAGTTCGTCTACCACTGGACGTGTGCCATTGCCGGGCAAGACTTGTCGGGACGGGGCGTCGCCGCCGATGCCGACGCCGACGGGCGGGTGACGATGAGCGAGGCTTTCAGCTACGCAAGGCAGCACGACCGGCGGCCAGAGACGCCCGCCTACGTCTCGCTGCCCGCCGAGTTAGGCGACCAATGGGCTTTTGGCGATTTAAGTGGCAGCGGCATCAGCGAGTGCGGCGCATCGCCGCCAGCGGCCGACGCGATCGTCTACTCACCGTCGGGGGTACGTTGCACGACCTTGCCCGACCGTGGTCGCCGCCTCTACATCCACCGCCGGGGTGGGCGAGTGACAAAAATCGTAAGATAGATGAACTACAGTGTTTAACGAAATAAGAAGACAGAACGAAATGAACAGACTTTTGACTTTATGCCGACTAACGGTGCTGGCCCTTTGCTGGCCGGCAGTCCTGGCCGCTGCCAACGACGGCCTGACGGTAGACTCCATGTGGACGGAGGGCAGGCTGATGGCCTGCTACGACTTCGAGGTTCACCTGCTCGTGACGAACCACGGGGCCGAGGCCTTGGCCGACGGCAGCGACTTCTTTGAAATCGTCACGCTTGCCGACCATGAGGGAAAGGAGGTTTTCAGGCCCATCGGGAATGTATGGGCTGCAGTCGCTGCCGGCGAAACGCGCGAGTTGGTGATTCCGGCCAACATCTTTCACCCCGGCACCTACCAGCTGTTTGTGACCCAGGAGGAGGACGACCTGCTGGACATCACCCGCGACAAGCTGTTGCCCGTGTCCGTCACGATCGACGTGACGGCGTATCGGAAACCGGCCTTGCGGGCAGAGTACGAGGTGAACATGTCGACGATGGCCGACAGCCTGAACGTGGTCTACGGCAACCGGGTGTCGGGGCGGCTGCTGCTCATCAATGACGACGACCAGGCTTTCACGGGCTATTACAACTTTGCGGGACTGAGCGGCTTCGACCTGCTTCTGGTGACCGACCTCGACAACAGCGCGCAGATTACCCGTGTGGCACAGCTCAAGATAGCCGAGACGATAGCGGCCCACGACACCATTGTCCGCGATTTCTGCTTCGACGTCGACATGAAATACGGTCAGCGCTACAACCTTGGCGTGCTCTGGAGCACCGCCCACGGCATGATCTCGCAGGTGGGTATCTACGACTTCGAGTCGCGTAGCGGCCTGGCCACTTACTGGACGTCACGAAAGGAGGTGAAACCGCTGCCGATGAGAGGCGACAGTAAGTACCGGAGCCTGCCCTACGAGGCCGTTGCCGTCGACCTGCGCGGACTGTACAAGGTGAACAACGTCATCGCCTCGATTGACACGAAGGGCGCCAACCCCAACTGTATTTACTACCTCGACTTCATGGACAACCTGCCTGCGGGCATCCCCGCTTCGGCCAACATCGTGCGCGATTATGAAGCGAAGAAGCTGACCGTCAGTGCCGACCATGCCTATTATTGTCCCATGCCCTTCGAGGCCAGTCTGGCTGAGTTCAGCTGCAGGCCGGAGGCTCCGGCCAACGCCGTCATTCACGATGACTCAGACCGTGAAATCCTCTTCCGGCCCGTGGTACTTCCCTTTAGTGCGAAGCAGGCCTGGTATCCTGATGTCAACGACGGAGCTGGTGCCGACGTGCTGCCTTACCGTCCCGAAGTGGGCTTCTATCGGTTCGTCGGCGACGCTAACGGCGTGCTCGACTTCCGGCCGGTGCCGTCGGGCCATCTGTGCGCCTACGAGCCATATTTGATGTGGACGCTGCCGCTTCAGGTCGTGCTCCATGCTGACGATACAACCGTGCCGGCCACAAGACCGGCGCTGGTCCACGGCACCGACTTCGACTTCGTCGGCGTCACCACCGAGCTGGTGCCGTCGCTGTCGACTTATCGCTGGAGTAGCTACGACATGACTTTTGTCCAGATGGCTACTGACGACCTGGAGCGGCCGTTCATGCCGTGTATGCAGTATGTCGGTGGAACGGAGAAAGCAACGTCCGCCATGCCCGGTCTTTTGCTAATCAGGGGCATCAGTGAGCTTAGCCATGACGGAACTTGGGAACAGTCGACCTCCGTTGCTTCGCCCGGCAGTGACGTTGCGGTCGGGGCGCAGCCCGTCTACACCCTCAGCGGCCAGCGCGTAGGCACTGCCGGGCGCGACGGACTGAGGCCCGGTATATATATAATAGGTGGACGGAAGACCGTCGTCAGATAATCGTTGCGATGGGCGAACTGAGTATCAAGCAAATCGTCGAGCGGTGCCAGAGGGGCGACCAGCAGGCGTTCGGACTGCTCTACACCGTGATGCACGACCGGCTGCGCCGGGTGTGCCGCCACTACGTGGCCGACGAGACCACGGCCGACGACTTGCTGCACGACGCGTTCGTGCTGATATTCAGTAAGATCGACACGGTGAACGACCCCGCCAAGGCTGAGGCCTGGATGGCGCGGGTGGTCCACAATCTGGGGCGCACCTGGCAGCATCGGCAGCGCCAGGCCCCCGTCGTCTCGCTCGACGACCTGGAGCGCCCACTGTCGGCGGCTGCCGCCGCCGTCCCGGCCGCTGTCAGCTATGACGAGATTCTGCGCCTGGTCGATGCCCTGCCGCAGAGCTATCGCCGCGTGTTCCGCCTGTCGGTGCTCGACGGCATGAGCCATCAGGAGATTGCCGCCCTGCTCGGCATCGAGCCCCACACGTCGTCGGCCCAGCTTTCGCGTGCCAAGCTGCTGCTGCGGCGGTGGCTGCGGCCTATGGTGCTGCTGCTCGTGGCGGCGCTGCTGCCGTTGGCGTGGCAGTGGTGGAAGACGACGAAGACCCCACCCCTGGAGGGGAGGGGAATAAATGCCGCAGGCGAACACGCGAAACCTGTCATTGCCGCTGCTGAAACCGTAAGCACCGGCGATACTGCAACCGCCGTCGTAGCCGCCACCGATGCCATTAGCACCGCTGCCGTAGCCGCTACCGATGCCGTAAATACCACCGCCGTCGTAGCCGCCGATACCGCTACCATCGCAGCCGTCGTTGCAGCCGCAGAAACCGTAGCGCCAGATACCGCCGCCTCAACCGTCAGCCCCTCAGTCCCGGATGTTGGCTGTCGTGTGGCGGTGCCACACGCCTCCGCCTCAGCGTGGACGATAGCCCTGGCCTACAGCGGCATGGGCGGCAGCGACGACACGCGGCTGCCATACGCCGACCCGGATATGAACCCCTCCGTCTACGACTCCGTGGCCAACCACCGGATGCCGCTCACCGTCGGCCTGACCGTCAGCCGACGCCTCGGACGGCACTGGCAGGTGGGGCTCGGACTGCAATACACACGGCTTGCGTCGAGCCTGGCCTCGGGCAACAGCTACGCCCAGCTGCAGCAGGAGCAGCGCGTGCAGTACCTCGGACTGCCGTTGCAGGCCGGATGGCGGCGTGAACTGCTGCCGCGCCTCAGCCTCCATGCCGCCGCCAACGTCACGCTCCAGCTGCCGCTGCGCTCCACCCTCGAGAGCCGCTTCGTGCTCAACGGCCATACCGTCAGCCGCAGCGAGGAGCGCCTCCGCCCCGGTTGGCAGTGGTCGGCGGGCGTGGGCCTCGGGCTGGAGTACAACGTGACGCCCGCCGTGGGCTTCTTCGTCGAACCGAGTCTGCAGCACTACTTCCGCAACGGCAGCGGCGTCGAGACGTGGCAGACGGAGCACCCCTTCGTCGTGACCGTACCATTAGGCATAAGAATAATGATTAAATAAACGACTGACTATGAGAACAATGACATTACTGACCGTGGTGCTGATAGTCTTGAACATCAGCGCCGCCGACCTCCGGCCGATGCTGGCCGAAGGCAAGACGTGGTGGTACACCTATCACCACTTTGAGGATGTAGACAATGGGGCCCCTCAAGAGTTTTTGTCGCAGGTGGGCTACATGCTGAGAGGCGACACCGTCATCGACGGGCGGCACTATATGAAGATGTACCGCCACGACGATGGCAGCTTCAGCTACTACGGCGCCTTCCGCGAGGACGAAGAGGGCAGGGTGTGGCAGTACGACTATCTGGGCGACAAGAAGGACTTCTTGCTGTTTGACGTCAGTCTGCATTTCGGCGACAACTCATTCCCCGAAGCGACGCCCATTGAGGAGACCATCCAGGTGAACAGACAGCTGTTTCGCCGTTTCCGCTATCAGAACGTGCGTCCCGACGGCAGCCTCTATACGTTGGGATTTGTAGCTGTCGAGGGTGTCGGATTCCAAGGGAAAGGGCTGGTACACTGGCTGTTTGAACCTGAGCCAGACTGCATCTGCGACTATGAGTCGTTTGAGTATGTGTCAGGCGACTACTATTTCAGCGTAACCGATTTCAATGCCCCCAAATACATTGAGCTGACACAGGACGAGCAGCGACTGGTCAAGCAGAACAACGACTTCGCCTTCCACCTGATGAGTGAGGTGAGCCGTGGCCAGAACCTCATTCTCTCGCCGCTGAGCATCACCTACGCCCTGGGGATGCTCAACAACGGGGCTGCCGGACAGACGCAACAGGAAATCAGCACCGTCCTGGGCGGTGCCGACGTCGGTTCGCCCGAGGCCATCAACCTGTTCTGCCGCAAGATGATGACCGAAAGCGGCTTGCTCGACCCGACGACAAAGGTCTCGATAGCCAACACCATCTATGTGAACGAGCCATACCAGCTGAAGCCCTCGTTCGTTGAGAAGGCCAACACCTACTACGACGCCCAGCCTGAGAGGCGCGACTTCCACGACGGGCAGACGGTGGACGTCATCAACCAGTGGGCCAGCGACCACACGCAGAAGATGATTGAGAAGGTGCTCGACGAGGAGACGTTCAACCCTGACAACGTGAGCTACCTGCTGAACGCCATCTACTTCAAGGGTGCATGGCAGAACAAATTCGACGAGAAGAATACGAAGGAGGAAGTCTTCGACCATGCTGGCTACACAAAGGAACTGACTACAATGCCGATGATGAGCCAGGCGGAGGAGTTCGCCTACGCTGAAGACGACGACTATCAGGCCATCAGACTGCCATACGGCAACGGAGCGTACTCGATGACCGTCCTGCTGCCCAAACTGACAGGCTCGAAGATAGTGAACACGGTGCCCCAGGTGCCGACAGCCGCACAGTTCGGGCAGCTGTGCCGGAACATGCGTTCGACGATGGTTTACCTGAAGCTGCCGCGTTTCGAGACGAAGACAGATATGTTTTTAAATGATGTGATGTCGGCCTTGGGCATGCCTACCGCATTCACGCTAAGAGCAGAGTTCCCGGAGTTCTGCAACGTGGAGACCTATATCGGACTGATGAAGCAGGTGGCAAGAATCAAGCTCGACGAGCAGGGCACGGAGGCCGCAGCCGTGACTGTCATTGCTCAGTCAACAGGAATGCCGCATTATGCCGAGTTCCACGCTACGCGCCCGTTCCTTTATGTCATCAGCGAGCAGTCGACGGGAGCCATCTTTTTCGTCGGTGCGTTCACGTGCCACAATGGTCCCGTTGAGGGAGGGTTTGACGGCATCGACCAGCCCGAACTTGGCGACCAGCCGGTGGCTGCCGACCGACTCTACAACCTGGACGGTCAGCGCCTACAGGCACCGCCCGCTAAGGGACTCTATATCGAGAATGGCCGCGTGGTTATGCGTCGGCAAACTGGCGGCCGTCGCTGAGGGTCACCTGCAGCTTGGTGTACTCCGAGTGGAAGTCGTGCTGCAGGCGGTCGAGATAGCGGCGGCTTTCCCACTGGCACATCGGCAGGTCGTGGAGCAGGTAGTTGCCGCAGGTCTGCGGTTCCGTGGCAGGCACCTCCGTCTGCGTGAGAATCCACTCTAAGCACTCGATGGTCAGCTGGCGCATGTCCTCGACAGCGTATTGCCCAGTCATAATGATATACATGCCGGTAAGACAGCCCATTGGCCCTACATACACCACGTCGTCCTTGACGCGTGAGTTGCGGAACCACGTAGCCATCAGGTGCTCCAGACTGTGCATGGCGGCAGGCGCCACGGCAGGCTCCTTGTTGGGTTCGGTGATGCGCAGGTCAAAGGTGGTAAAACCTTTATCTTCGCGCGATATGTAGATGCCCGGCTTCAGGCGGGTGTGGTCGATAGTAAAACTTTGTATGACTTCCATAATACTGCTTGTTTAGAGTGATTTTCCCTTTTTTATTCTTTTTTCTATGGTTTCTGCGTGCAAAGGTACGAAAATTTTCGTAC
>JAFPVW010000079.1 GCA_017395215.1 Prevotella sp.
ACCAACGAGACAATGAAAAGACCGCTATTCTTAACCCTGCTACTGACCGCCATCGTCGCCCTGCCGACAGTGTCAAAGACCACCCGCGCACTCACCGAAAAGGACATGGGTGCCTACCTCTTCACCTACTTCAGCGACCCGACCCACGGGCTGTTTATGGCCATCAGCTACGACGGCTATACGTTTACGGCCGTGAACAACGGCGAGCCGATCATCGCGGGCGACTCGATAGCCGAGCAGCACGGCATCCGCGACCCGCACATCTACCGGGCGCCCAACGGTAAGTTCTACATCGCCATGACCGACCTCCACATTTTCGGCAAGCAGAAGGGCATACGCACCTCGCAGTGGGAGCGCCCCGACGAGTTCGGCTGGGGCAACAATCGCGGACTGGTGCTGATGGCCTCCGACGACCTCATCCACTGGACGCACCACGTGGCGCGCATCGACCGCCTGTTCCCCGACCGCTTCGGGCAGTTGGGCTGCGCCTGGGCACCGCAGACTATTTGGGACCCGCAAGTGGGCAAGCCGATGGTCTACTTCACTATCCGTCAGCAAGCCGGCGGCAACACCAAGCTCTACTACAGCTATGCCGATGAGGCTTTCACAACGCTTGAGACCGAGCCGCAGCTGCTGTTCCAGTGTCCCGACACCACCATCCAGGTGCTCGATGCCGACATCTGCCCCATGCCCGACGGGCGCTACTTCATGTCCTATGTGTACCAGGAGAACCCCGGCGGCATCAAGTATATGATTTCTGACCGCATCAACCACTTCGACGACTACCACGCCGAACAGATTGATACCGAGAGCGGTGCCTGCGAGGCACCGAACGTCTGGAAGCGCATCGGCGAGAAGAAGTGGGTGCTGATGTACGACGTGTTCAGCATTCATCCCAACAACTTCGGCTTCGTCGAGACCACCGACTTCAAGACGTTCACGCCCCTGGGCCGTTTCGGCGAGGGTAAGATGAAGTTGACTAACTTCACGTCGCCCAAGCACGGCTCGGTCATCCACATCACCAAGGCCGAGGCCAAGCGCTTGGAGCAGTACTGGGCCGGGCAGCAGCGGAAGCCGAAGACCATCCGCAGCGGCGAGCTGTGGTACGACGACGGCGGGCGCCACATCAATGCCCACGGCGGCGGTGTGCTGAAATACGGCGACACCTACTACTGGTACGGCGAGAACAAGTCGGACTTCACCAGCGACGCGCTGGTCGGCGTGATGTGCTACGCCTCGAAGGACCTCGTCAACTGGCGCAACTGCGGCGTGGCGCTGAGCGTCACCGAGCCGGCACCGGGGCAGGGCAACCGTCAGGGAGCCAGACGGCGCGGCGGTGCCACCACCGACTCCGACATCGAGCGCGGCTGCATCCTTGAGCGCCCGAAGGTAATATATAATAAGGTGACGAAGAAGTTCTGCATGTGGTTCCACCTCGAACTGAAGGGTCAGGGCTACAATGCCGCCCGTTACGGCGTGGCCGTCGCCGACCGTCCCGAGGGTCCCTTCAAGTTCCTCTACTCGCAGCGCGCCAATGCGGGGACGTGGCCCGTCGACTTCGATGCCCAGGCTGTGGCGGTGACCGATACGCTCAACGCCGCCCATTATAAAGACTGGACACCGGCCTGGCTAAAGGCTATAGCCCAGGGCCTCTACGTGAAGCGCGACTTCGGCACGGGCCAGATGGCGCGCGACATGACGCTCTACGTCGACGACGACGGACGGGCCTACCACATCTTCTCGAGCGAGGAGAACCTGACACTCCACATTGCCGAGCTGACCGCCGACTACCTGCACCACACCGGACGCTACGTCCGCGTAGCCCCCGCCGGCCACAACGAGGCGCCCGCCATCTTCAAGCACGACGGCACCTACTGGATGATTACCTCCGGCTGCACGGGCTGGGAACCCAACGAGGCCCGCATGTTCTCCGCCCCCAGCATCTGGGGACCGTGGACGCAGCACCCCAACCCCTGTCGCGGTCCGCTGGCCGAGAAGACCTTTGGCGGTCAGAGCACCTTCATCCTGCCCGTCGACGGCCAGTACATCTTCATGGCCGACATCTGGCGCCCGGGCCATCCCCGCGATGCCCGCTACATCTGGCTCCCCATCGAGTTTGAGCAGGGCAAGCCCGTTGTCCGCTGGCGCGACGAGTGGCAGCCTACGCTGTCTTCGGCAACTGGTAAGTAAACTCGTCGAAGTCGGTAAAACCCATCTGTTCGAGTTGGCGGCGACTGCGCAGGCGGTCGCCGTCGCTGTTGTAACCTGGAATCAGGGGCAGGCGGATGGTGACCTTCGGCTGTAGGCCCTGTTCAGCCAGATAGCCGAGGTTGGCTACGACCTGGGCATTGTCGGCCTGGCAGTAGCTACGGTAGATGTCGGGCGACAGGTCCTTCACGTCCACGTAGTAGTGGTCCACGTAGGGCACCACCTGCTGCAGCCTGCTGAGCGGCACGTTGAGCGACGTCTCCATATAGATGTTCCACTCCGACGGGCATCGTCGGCAGAAGTCGGCAATGACGTCGCTGCGCAACAACGGTTCGCCGCCGCCGAAGCAGATGCCGCCACCCGTGGCCTGGAAGTAGAGGTCGTCGACGACCGTCTGCTGCAGGATTTCCTCCACCGACAGCCGCTGCCACACGCCGTCGGGTCGCAGGCACTGGCTGTTCAGACAGAAGCGGCAGCTGAGCGGACAGCCGTGGAAGGCCACCAGCGTGGTGACGCCCGTGCCGTCGGTGGTCAGCCGGTGGCGGCAGATGCCTATGAGCGGTACTTTCATTTCAGGCGGAAGGTTACGGGGATGGTGTATTTCACGGCCACCGTCACGCCGTTCTGTCGGCCGGGAATCCATTTGGGCATGGCATTGACCACGCGCAGCGCTTCGGCATCGAGCAGCGGGTCGAGGCTCTTGGCGACCTTCGCCTGGCTGATGCTGCCGTCGCGCTCTACCACGAAGGTCACGATGACGCGGCCCTGAATGCAGCTCTCTTCGCACTCCGGCGGGTACTGTATGCTGCTCGCCAAATACTCCATCAGCTTCCTGTCACCACCCGGGAACATCGGCATCTGCTCGGCTATGTCGCCAAATACTTTCGTGGTATCGGGCGCCATCATCTGCAATTCGGCCATAATGCTGGTGTCTACCCCACCTAACACCTGCTCATCTTCCTCCTGCGTCACGAGCGGAGCCTTCGGGGCAGGGACGGCTTGCCTTGACTGTTGCTCCTTGACGAAACTGGCCGTGTCGGGCTCTTCGGGCACGGCCACCTTGCCCACTACCATTACGTGCTCTGAGTCGCATCTGGCTTCCGACTCGTGATAATCCACGTCGCCCCTCAACGCTTCGGGTTTCTCGGTGACGGCCTTCGTGCCTGCGGAGGTGCAGGCCGACAGCAGACCGACCGACACGCCAATCAGCGACACCGCCCGGCCTAACTGCCGCCTCAGTCCGAGCTGCCGTTCCAGATAGCGCACCTCGGCCTCGCAGGCGGGACAGGTGCCGAGGCACGGCCCCTCGTAGTGGCACTCGCGCGGTTCATACTTAATGTCGTTGGCCTCGGCTATTTGCTTGCGGATGGCCTTCAGCGTCTTGCAAGTTGATTTTCCTTTTACCATAGTCTTCATTGCTTTTATAGGTTTCTGCCTGCAAAGTTAGGAAAAAACTACGCATCGCGCAATACCCTGACCGCCCTTGACACGCATGTAAATGGCTACATGCCTGAAACACAGAAAGATACGCTAACGCCTACGCGCTGCTTTGACACATCAGATAAGATGATTACTGCGTGCGGCGCGCCTTGACCATACACCAAACGCCGATGACGACAAACGGGATGGAGAGAATCTGTCCCATGTCGATGGGCAGTGAGGCCTCGAAAGCCTCTTGAATCTCCTTCGTGTACTCTATGAGGAAGCGGAAGGCGAAGATATAGGTCAGGCACAGGCCGAAATACCAGCCGGTGCCGATCTTCTGTGGCCACTTCTTGTGCAGTGCCCACATCAGGACGAAGAGCAGGGCGTAGGCGATGGCCTCGTAGAGCTGGCTGGGATGGCGTGGCAACTGGTCGACCTTCTCGAAGATGAACGCCCATGACACATCTGTCGGCTTGCCGATAATCTCGCTGTTCATCAGGTTGCCCAGTCGGATGAAGCATGCGGTGGTGCCTGTGGCAATGGCAATGTTGTCGAGTACCGTCCACAGGCTCAGTTTCGTTCGCTTGCAGTAGAGCCATAAGGCGAACATCAGTCCTGCCGTGCCGCCGTGGGAGGCCAGTCCGGCGTAGCCGGTCATCTTCCAGCCGCCGTCGGGCAGGAAGTGGATGGGCAGCAGCATCTCGACGAAACCCTTGAACGAAGTGAGGAAATAGTCGGGCTGGTAGAAGATGCAGTGGCCCAGGCGTGCGCCGATGAGGATGCCTATGAAGCAGTAGAAGAACAGCGGGTCGAACAGCTCGTCCTTGATTTTCTGTTCCTTGTAGAGCCTCTTAACTACGAAGTAGGCTATGGCCAGTCCGAAGAGCCAGCACAGTGAGTACCAGCGGAAGGAGTACGAGCCGATGCTGAACGCCTCTAACGACGGGTTCCAGAGGGTGTAAAGTAGTGTGTTCATTGTTTAATGTGTTCTTTTCGTCATTTGATATATTTCTTGCCGTTAATGATATAGATGCCTTTGCCAAGGCTGCCTGAGGCGACGCGGCGCCCGGAGAGGTCGTAGACATCGGGGCGCGGCAGTGCTGCGGGGTCGTTGCTCAATTGGCCAATGCCATCGGCAGTCTGTGCCTTCCCCAGCGGGAAGAGCATCCACTGGCGGTGTGTGGGCGTGGTGTTGCCGTCCAGATAATGCCAGATGGTGACCGTCGTACCAGCGTTTGATGACGCATTTGTAAGGTCAAAGCCGTGGGAGCGGCCGCGACTGGCCAGGATCTTGAAGTAGGGATAGTCAACTTTGTCGATGTAGAAAGTCTGCTCGCTGGCCGTTGCCGTCTGTGCCGTGAGCGACGAGCTGCCGTTGGCGCGGTGAGCCGTCAGCCGCAGTCCGAGGGCGTTCTGTAGGCCATAGGTGCCATTGCCCTCGTCGGTCAGTCTCCAGCGTTGCGACTTGCCGTAGTCCGTATCTTCTATTGTCACCTTGCTGCCTTTGGCCGAAAGTGCACGCATAGTCTCCTGGCGCGGCACGATAAGATACTCACAGCCGTCGGCCAGCAGTTCCGTGGGTTCGGTGTAGGCCGAGCGGAGCGGTATGATCAGTGTCGTGATGCTCTGTGAGGGCAGCTTCAGGGTGAGTGTGCTGCCGTCGATTGCAACGCTGCTGAGTGCGCTGGCGAGGTTCTCGCTGGCCGAGGTGCGATAGGCACGGATGCTGCTGCGCTCGGGCATTTCCTCGAACAGCGACAGGTCGATGATATGTGCGGCGGTGGCACCTTCGTTCAGGGCCACCAGCACAAGCGTGTCGCGGGCAACATTGACGGCTGCCAGCGACTGCGGACAGAGCGAGGTGACGATGTCGTAACCGCGGAGGATGAAGCGTGAGCACTGCTGGCGCACGTAGAAGTTCTTCACCTTCGAATAGGTCTGGTTGGCAAAGCTGCCGCGGATGGTGCACCACTGGTCGTTGGCCTCCTCCATGTACTGCCAGTCAATCCAGGCCTCGGGCTGAATGTAGCGCATGTCGTCGAAGAGGCGCTGCGCCATGGCGAGGTTGCCGCCGATGCCGTTGCCGCCCGAGCCGGTCTCGCTCATCCACAGGTCCTTGCCCGTCTGGTGGGCCAGCTGGGCACAGCGGGCACGGTCGACGTTGTTGCCCGAATAGGTGTGGGTGTTCCACTGTCCCACCAATTTGTCAGCACCAGCCGAGATGAAGCGCTTGAAGCCCTCGACAGCCAGTCCGACGTTAGTCTCGTCGGCCACTGAGATGACGGTGCTCAGGCCCGACTCGCGCAAGATGGGAGCCAGCACGCGCACGAACTTTATTTGCGACTCGTAGTCGAAGTGGCAGCCCTCCTGCGGACCGTTGGCATACCAGAAGCCTGTGACCGACTCATTGAACGGCTCCAGCGTCTTGAACTCGATGCCGTACTCGTCCTTGTAGTGCTTGCACACGTCCACCAGATAGTGGGCAAACTCCTCGTAGTACTCGGGCCGCAGGTTATCCTTGCCGCCGTCCACGTTGCCGCTGACGCATCCGCTGTAGGTCATGTAGTAGGGACAGGAGTTGCTGAACGCCTCGAACACGGCGTCGGGGCGCTTCTCCTTGATCTTGAGCAATATCTTGCGCTGGGCAGCATCGCGCTCCCAGTGGTACACGTCGCCGCTGAAGTCCTTGAAGCCCTCCATCTCGGCGCGCAAGCCCTTGCCGCGCCCCATGTGGTGCTGGTCGCAGTGGCGGTTCTCGGGGTCGTCGCCACCGCCGATGTTGTAGCGGAAGTGACTGTAGTTCAGTCCGGTAGGGCTAACCAGCCAGCTGATAATCTCGTCAATCTTCTTGTCCGACCACTTGCCACACTGGCCAGCCCACCAGCAGAGCGACACGCCCCAGCCGTCGAAATGCTGGCGTACCACCTGCGGACTTACCATGTAGCGGGCGGTGTCGGCAGGCGGTGTCTGTCGGACATTGTCGCTGAAGTACCACTGGTGCTTCAGGTCGTTTCCCTCCTTGTTGGTATACACCTTCTGGTGGCCGTCATTGCTGTCGGTACCCAAGTACTTGTCGTTAGCCTTGCAGCGCAGTTTCACATACTTGCTCATGGCCGGCTCGATGGCCCATTTGGCATCGTCGGCTGACGGGTCGGTGGTAAACGTAGAGTTCCACTGGCCCGTCAGCGACAGGTATCGCTGCTGTCCCTCCACCTGAATAGTGTAATAGCCCTGTCCAACGGGCACAAAGGTGAGCTTCTGCGGGTTACTCTTCGTGGGCGACTCTATCCATCCGCCGTCGTCGGTACCCCTCTCCAGGTGGTTGCCGCTGCTGTGCATCAGATACAAGGTCGTGGCCTCGCTGAAACTCGTCTGGCCGCTGATGATGCCACACGCCATACACGCCACTGCGACCAGCAAAAGCCGGAGGAACGTATGTTCAAACTGTTTCAAGACACGTATTCTCATTTATTGCAGGATAAAAATGCGGAAGTTCTTCACCGAGCCGGGAGCGCCCTGCTCAGCGCGCGGCAGGTACTCCAAGGCGCTGACGGTCTGCACCGAGCCGAGGTCGATGACCAGCAGGTGGGGAGTCTGAGCCGACTTCTCCGTCTGCCAGTAGGTAGACTCCTGCAGGTCGAAGACCTTGTCGCCTAAGTGGTTGCCGTTTTCCTCCTCAGAGTTGGCGTACTTTGTCTTCCATGGCTCGCGGCTCAAGCGCTTGCCGTCCTGACCTTGCAGATAGAGCTCGGCAATGGCGGCGCGGTCGCCATCCTTCTGGGTGCTGAGGCACTCTATGGCTAAGAAGCGACCCTTCTGCGGGGCGTTGAACTTGATGGTCTGCCAGCCGTTGCCAGCCTTGAAGGCTCCAGTGGCGACGGGGGTGGCTGAGTTGAGGTCGGGCTTGTCACCGATGTTGTTGTGCTTGTTCGACTTCTCCAACTGCAGCTTGTTCAGTTCAGGCTCGGCCTGGCCCCAGACGACGGCCTCCTTCGGACCGACGATGTCAAGCACGATGATTTCGTTCTTGCCCTTCTTCAGCCAGCAGCCGGGGACGTAGAGCGTCTGCTGCGGACCTATCGACCAGATGCGGCCCATGGCGTGGCCGTTCACGTAGACCTGACCCTTGCCCCATGTCTCGAAGTTCAGGAACGTGTCGCCTACCTTCTTCAGCGTGAAGTAGCCACGGTGGTAACCGGGCTTCATAATGTCGCTGAGCTTCTTCGACCCCTCATAGCCCTGTGTAAAGGCGAGTGCAGGAACGCTCCCTTTCACCTTGCCGGCAGCTACCTGGTCGTTGACGCCTTTCACCATGTCAAGTGTCTTCACTGCTGTCTCGTAGTCATCGGGAATGGCTACATTCATCCAGTTCTTTGGCGTCAGCACCATCTCAATGTCGTCTTTCTCCGTTGTCAGCGTGACGTTGCCTACGATGCCCTTGAAGTCCTTGATGGCACGGCCGAAGTTGATGCGCCCCATGCCTTCGACGATGATAATCAGTTCGGCGCCTTTCTTCACGGCAGGGATGGTGAGCGACTTCTCGTTCTTCACGCGGTCAATCTTACCAATATATTTGTTGTCGATAAACACCTGGGCGAAGTCGTGGAATTCGCCGGTGAGCACGCTCTGCGAAGTAATCTCGGGCAGGCGGGTTGAGTACATCATCGTGCCCCAGCCCATATCCATCTCCTCGAAGGTCTTGGGTGCACCATTGACGGGCTTGGTCATGGCGGCCATGAAGGGCGCGAACTCCTTCAACTCAAACTTCGGAACGGTGATGATGGGCATCGGGGCCTTGGGCACATTGGGCATCTTCTTGCCATCGTTGTATTTCTCCATCATCTTGCGCAGTTCCCAGAATTTCGGGGTGGCCAGACCATATTCGTTGATGGGGGCATCGTAGTCATAGGAGGTGACGTCGGGGGCAAAGCCGGGGCTGTTGGCGCCGGCCCAATGGCCGAACGAGGTGCCGCCGTGGGTCATGTAGAGCGAGAAACTGATGCCCTTCGACAGCATTTCATCCATACCCTCTACCATGTCCTTGGCCGGGCGCGTCTCGTGACGGGCGCCCCACTTGTCGAACCAGCCGCTCCAGAACTCAGAGCACATCTTCGGGGCATTGGGGCGCAGCTCGCCGAGGCGGCGGAATTGCTGGTCGATGTTGGCACCTGTGCCGAAGTTCATGGTCCACGTCAGGTCGTCCAAACCGTTCTTCTCGAAGTTGCTGGACCAGTCGCACTGAAAGAGCGACAGCTCCTTGCCATAGATGCTGCGCAGACAGTCGCGAATCTCGCTGACGTAAGGTTTGTCCTCGCCATACGAGCCGTATTCGTTCTCCACCTGAATCATGATGATGGGACCGCCGTTCTGGATGGTCAGCGGCTTCAGCTGCTCGCCCACCTTCTCCTCGAATATCTTCACGCGCTCCATAAAATAAGGATCACGCTCGCGCAGGCGAATATCCTTTTTCTTTAAGAGCCACCAGGGCAGACCGCCCATCTCCCACTCGGCGCAGACGTAGGGACCGGGGCGCACGATGACGTAGAGGCCGTTCTTCTGAGCCAGCCGGCAGAACTCTGCCACATCGTTGTTGCCCGTGAAGTCGAACTGTCCCTCACGCTGCTCATGGATGTTCCAGAAGATGTAGATGCACACGGCGTTCATGCCAAGCGCCTTGCACATCTTGATGCGGTGCTCCCAGTAGGGGCGCGGAATACGCGGGTAGTGTACTTCGGCTGCCTTCACGATGAAGGGCTGGCCGTTCAGGAGGAATGTCTTGTCGCCCGTGGTGAACGTTCCGGGCTTTTGTGCGGCAAAGCCTGTGGCGGGCATCAAGGTCATCAATGCCGCCAAGGCCAATTGTTTTAGGATATTGGTCATAGTAGTATGTTTTTTAGGTTATTTGCTGAAGTCGAAGCCTAAGCGCAGACCGTCGTAGGTCTTGCTGATTTCGCCCACGGCCTGGATGTTCTGGTTGCCGCTCATGGCAGCCATTGCCTGCAGGATGGTCAACAGCTTCGAACTCTCAAAGAGCAGTCCGATGCCGGTGTAGTTGCGCTTGGCGTAGCAGTTGATGGTCAGCAGCATGCTCTGCAGCGTCACCTTGCTCGAGGCCTCGTCGTAGGTCCACTTGCCGCTCATCGGCGTGCCGCGGAAGGTAGCCGTGTAAGTGCCGTCCTGCTTGAATGTGACGTTCGTGTTCTGGCTCGTGATGCCTATCTGCTGGTAGTAGGGCAGGGCCTTCTCCTTGATGCGGGTGGCAGCCACCTCACCGCCGGCCTTGGCCAGCAGGTTCTCGCTGGTGAAGGCGCAGCCGGGGCCGCTGTAGTTCCACGCACCGATCAGGTCCTGAGCCGTCACCTTCTGTGCGCCGATGACGCTGATTATCACGTTGCCGAGGGTTCCTCCCTGCAGGATACCGCCGAGAATGTTTCCTTGTGTTCCACAGCTGGTAACGATCATTGCCACAGCTGCCAATACGATTGCTTTTACTTTCTTCATGATGTAAGTTATTTAATTGGTTTTAATCTTCAAACTGCAGACTCAGCTGTCCGTCGCCGAGCAGGTTGTAGCTCATGCGGTGGTAGGGCGTGGTGCCATACTGGCGGATGGCCTCGCGGTGAGCCTTCGTCGGGTAGCCCTTGTTCTTCTGCCAGTCGTACTGCGGATACTCCTTGGCCAGCTGGTTCATATAGTCGTCGCGGTAGGTCTTGGCCAGTATCGAGGCGGCCGCAATGGCCATGTACTTGCCGTCGCCCTTGACGATGGTGGTGTGGGGCAGGTCCTGGTATTTCTTGAACCGGTTGCCGTCGACGATGATGGCCTCGGGTCTCACTTTCAGCTGGTCCAGTGCGCGGTGCATGGCCAGTATCGAGGCGTTGAGGATGTTGATCTTGTCAATCTCCTCGGGCGTGACGATGCCCACGGCCCACGCCACGGCGTCGCGCTCTATCTGTTCGCGCAGTTCATAGCGGCGCTTCTCCGTCAGCTGCTTCGAGTCGTTCAGCAGCGGGTTCTCATAGCCGTCGGGCAGGATGACTGCCGCCGCATAGACGCTGCCCGCCAGGCAGCCCCGTCCGGCCTCGTCGCAGCCGGCCTCGATGAGGCCGTCGTAGTAATGGGGGAGAAGAAGACTCTCCCCCGACCCCTCCCTGTGAGGGAGGGGAGTGTTTACCTTTACGCTATCTCTATTCTCTTTCATTGCTTTGGTATTTACTCCCCTCCCTCACAGGGAGGGGCCGGGGGTGGGTCTTGTGGGGACGGGGGTGGGTCGCTAAAACATTTGTACGACGCGGCGCAGTCCGGCCACGAGCGCGTCAATCTCCTCTTTCGTATTATACATGGCAAACGAGGCGCGCACCGTCCCGCTGATACCGAGGCGGTCCATCAGCGGCTGGGCGCAGTGGTGCCCCGTGCGCACGGCGATGCCGAGGCGGTCGAGCAGCGTACCGATGTCCAGATGGTGGATGCCGCCGACGTTGAAGCTGACTACCGCGTCGTGCGGCTCCTCCGGTCCGTAAATCGTCACCCCGTCAATCGTCCGCAGCTCGTCCATACAGTAGCGCGTCAGCCCCTTCTCGTGCGCCTCGACTCTGTCGAGGCCAATGGCGTTCAGGTAGTTTATGGCCGTTGCCAGCCCGTGCGTCGCCACATAGTCGGGCGTGCCCGCCTCAAACTTAAACGGCAGCCGCTCGAAGGTAGTGCGCTCCCACGTCACCTTGTCAATCATCTCGCCGCCGCCCTGGTAAGGTGGCAGCTTCTCAAGCCACTCCTCCTTGCCAAAGAGCACGCCGATGCCCGTAGGCCCGTACATCTTATGTCCGCTGAAGGCCAGGAAGTCGCAGTCCAGCTGCTGCACGTCAATCTTCAGGTGCGGCGCACTCTGCGCCGCATCCACCAGCACCGGCACCCCTTTCTCGTGTGCCGCTTCTATGATGCGGCCGACGGGGTTCACCGTCCCCAGCACGTTGCTCACGTGGGCCAGGCTCACCAGCCGTGTCCGCTCTGTTATCTGTGCTGCAACAGTGTTGCAGCATAGCTGACCGTCGTCAGTGATGGGCAGGTGGCGCACCACGATGCCGCGCTGCATGGCCTGCAGCTGCCACGGCACGATGTTCGAGTGGTGCTCCATGTCGGTGACCAGCACCTCGTCGCCCGCCTGCATCTGCGACTGGCAGAACGTCTGGGCCACCAGGTTGATGGCCTCCGTCGTGCCCCGCGTGAAGATGACCTCCTCCGTCTTGCGGGCATTGATAAACTGGCGCACCGTTTCGCGGGCCGCCTCGTGCAGGTCGGTGGCCTGCTGCGACAGGTAGTGTACGCCGCGGTGGACGTTGGCGTTGACGTTCAGATACTCTTCGCGCATAGCGTCGAGCACGCACAGCGGCTTCTGCGTCGTCGCCGCATTGTCGAGATACACCAGCGGCCGGCCGTACACCTCTCTCCCCAATATCGGGAAGTCCTCACGCACCTTGTTTATATCATACATATACTCAACTCCTTACTCCTCAACTCCTCACTTACACAGTTTGCATCCCTCACACTTGTTCAGCTCGCCGCGGAAGCGCTTCTCGATGAGATAGTGCAGGCGGTCGCGCAGCGGCTCCAGTTGCATCTTGTCGATGACCTCGTTGATGAAGGCATTCTGCAGCAGCAGTTTCGCCTCCTGCAGTGAGATACCGCGCTGCCGCATATAGAACAGCGCCGCGTCGTTGAGCTGGCCCACCGTCGAGCCGTGGGCGCACTTCACGTCGTCGGCATAGATTTCGAGCATCGGCTGGGTGTACATCCGGGCCTCCTTCGTGGCCGTCAGGTTCTGGTTGGTCATCTGCGACGTCGTCTTCTGTGCACCGTGCTCCACCAGCACCCGTCCGGCAAAGGCCCCCGTGGCCTTGTCGTCGAGCACGTATTTATACAGTTCGTTCGACGTGCAGTGGGTGGCGCGGTGCGTTATCAGCGTGTTGTTGTCGACGTGCTGCTGCTTGTCGGCGATGACGCAGCCGCAGCACTGGCACTCGGCGCCCTCGCCCGACAGCGTCAGGTCGAGCTTGTTGCGCGTCACGCCGTTGTGCAGGGTGATGACATTATGGGTGACGCGGCTGTCGCGCTGCTGGTCGATGTAGACATTGCTCACGCGCACGTTCTTGGCGTGGGTCTCCTCTAAGCAGTATAGGTCGAGCTGTGCATTCTCGCCCACGAAGGCCTCGATGACCTGCGTGGCCAGGAAGTGGCGGTCGTCGGCAGCGTGGTCGCAGAACAGCAGTTTGACTTCAGCACCCTCCTCCAGGACGATGAGCACACGGCGGTTCACCATCAGGTCGACGTCCGAGCGCAGGATATTGATGACCTGCACGGCACGGTCCACCTTCACGCCGCGCGGCACGTAGACGTAGAGACCGTCCTGCGCCAGCATCGTGTTCAGGTCGGTGACGGCGTCGCCGTCTTTTCCCGCCAGCCGGTTATAGTGCACGGTGGTGGCAAAGTCCTTCAGCGAACCGATGACGACGCCTTCGGGCAGATGGGCGCTGGGCAGGGCCTGGGCGTAGAACTGATCGTTGACCACGAAGTAGAGCGAGGTCGAGAGGTTGGGCACGTCGCAGCTGAACGACCGGTAGGGGTCGACGGGAATCTGCAGGCGGTTCAGGTTCAGGCCGTAGTCAGGCTCGAAGAGCTTCGCTATGTCGGTGTACTTGTAGCGCTCCACCTTCTTCGTAGGAAAGCCGCCCGCCTTGAAACGCCCGAACGCCTCGTCGCGCACGGCGTTCATCACGTCGCTGCTGTGCCCGCAGATCATCTGCCGGCACTGCTCGTAGAGTTCTATGTATTGGAGTCCCGCCCCCATCCCCTCCCTGTCAGGGCGGGGCGTAGATACTGTTGCTGTTGTCTTCTCCGTCATAATCCTCGTTACTTAGTCTGTCAGGTAATTACTCCCCTCCATTCAGGGAGGGGTCGGGGGTGGGTCTCTTTATCCAGTCATACCCGTGCTCCTGAATCTCCTTGGCCAGCTCCGTGCCGCCCGTCTTCACGATGCGCCCCTGGTATAGCACGTGGACATACTGCGGCCGGATCATCTCAAGCAGCCGGTCGTAGTGGGTGATGACGATGCAGCTCGTCTCTGGCGTCTGCAGCTTGTTCACGCCCTCGGCGACGATGCGCATGGCGTCGACGTCAAGGCCGGAGTCCGTCTCGTCGAGGATGCTGAGCTTCGGCTCGAGCATGGCCATCTGGAAAATCTCGTTGCGCTTCTTCTCGCCGCCGCTGAAGCCCTCGTTCACCGAGCGGTTGGCCAGCTTCGAGTCCAGCTCCACAATCTTCCGCTTCTCGCGCATCAGCTTCAGAAACTCTGCCGCGTTCATCGGCTCCAGGCCCTGCGCCTTGCGCCGCTCGTTGATGGCCGCCTTCATGAAGTTGGTCATCGACACGCCGGGAATCTCCACCGGGTACTGGAACGAGAGGAACAGCCCCTCGTGGGCCCGCTCCTCGGGTTTCATCTCAAGCAGGTTCTTGCCGTTGAACCAGGCCTCGCCCTCGGTCACCTCGTAGAGCGGGTTGCCCACGAGCACGGCCGACAGCGTCGACTTGCCCGAGCCGTTCGGACCCATGATGGCGTGCGTCTCGCCGTCGTTGACCACCAGGTCAATGCCTTTCAATATCTCTTTCTCGCCTATTCGGGCGTGTAAATTGCGTACCTCTAACATGGTGTTTACACTTTTCTTCTGTCTTGCAAATCTTACATTTCCTGCAAAGGTACGAAAATATAATCTGAGTTTTAGTAACCGGGATTATATTTTATACACAATTAACAAAGTCGGAATCAGCGAGCGGCGTTTGCCGGGGACAATGATTTATCTGGCGAAACGCTTGTGTAAGTCCTGCTTTTTTCGTACCTTTGCGCTCTGAAGCTGATATGACTGTAGAGGAACTTTTTGAACGATGCCTGGAACTGGCGACGACGGAACCGTCGGCAGCAGGCAACCGCTTTATGCACGAGACGCTGGTGCTGTGCTGCGCCGAGGGGCTGAAGTCGGCGGGTACGGGCTTCGGCAACCTGTTCTCGCAGGTCGACTACCTGGCGAAGCGGTGTGGCATGCAGACAGCGGAGCGGATGGCGGTGCAGCAGATGCGGCGCCACTCCAACCACGCTAAGGTGCTGGGCCGCGAGGAGTGGCTGCACGACGTGCGGGCGCTGGCGCTGTTTGTCTCGGCGGTGTTCAAGGCGGGTGTTCCCGGTGAACTGCTGCAGCGGCTGCCGCTCCAGCCAGTCAGCACAGAGGCCCTGCCGGCCGTCAATGCACGCTATATACGCTGCGTCGTCAGCCGCTTCGACGGGCAGACCATCTGGGCCGACACGGCCGACAGCGGGCACGTCGAGGTGGACTGTTCGGAGCATGAGTACCTGGGCAAGATGCTGCGCGAGGGGATGCAGCTGAACCTGCTCGACAGCCACGCGGAGGGAGAGCGTGTGCAGCCCGGCCTGGTGGTGGTGGAGCCCGACTTCCTGTTGGACATCTCGGCGCTGGCCCACTGCTTCCAAGGCAGCTACGGCCACCATCCGCTCTTCTACACGACTGAGCGGCTCAGGCCTCGCGGCAACTCGCAGGCGATGCTCCTCGGTAATTTTGCCGGGGCGGCACTCGACGACATCATTCACGACAGCGAGGCGCCACTGAGCGACACGATGAACAGCTTCTTCCGCGAGCAGGCGCTGCAGTTCACCACCTGCGACGACTTCAACCCCCAGCGGTTTGTCGACGATGCCCGCCAGCAGTCGGCAAACATCCGCGAGGCCGTCGAGGCACTCTTCGGCCAGGACTACGACCGCCAGAAGGCGCTGCTCGAGCCGTCGTTCGTCTGCGAACAGCTGGGCCTGCAGGGGCGCATCGACCTGATGACCAGCGACATGCGACTGTTAGTGGAGCAGAAGTCGGGCAAGAACTACAACCTCGAACGCTACGCCCAGCCGACGGGCACCGGCCTGCAGAAGGAGGAGCACTATGTGCAGCTGCTGCTCTACTACGGCATCCTGCGCTATAACTTCGGGCGCACCGACTCGCAGGTCGACATCCGCCTGCTCTACTCGCGCTACCCCGCTGCCCGCGGACTGCTCTACGTCAACTTCTACCGCGAGCTGTTCCGCGAGGCCATCCGTCTGCGCAACCGGATTGTGGCCACCGAGATGCTCATTGTCCGCGAGGGCTTCGGCCGCATCCTGCCGCTATTGCGCGCCGACGTCGTCTTCAAGGGTGCCGAGCGCGACGGCTACTTCCACCGCTACGTGGAACCGCCCCTTTCACTCCTCACTTCTCACCTTTCACTTCTCACTCCAATAGAGCGTGCCTACTACGAGCGCATGATGACCTTCGTCTACCGCGAACAGCTGCTGGCGAAGGTTGGCCGGCAGGAGGGGCAGGGCGGTGCCGTGAGCGACCTGTGGAACATGCCGCTGGCCGAGAAGCAGGAGACGGGCAACATCATACTGGGCAACGAGGCGAACCCCACGCTGAACTTCCGCCGGGGCGACATGGTCTATCTCTACAACTACGACGGCGACGAGCCCGACGTGCGCAAGGCTATATTATATAAAGGTACGATAGAGCAGATGGGCAGCGACGGCGTGAAGGTTAGGCTCGCCGACGAGCAGCAGGGCATCGACCCGATGAAGCAGGGGCGCTGGGCCATCGAGCACGCCGGCAGCGACATGAACACCACGAGTGCCATCAAGAGTCTGCACCAGTTCATCACGTCGGCCCCCCGCAAGCGGGCACTGCTCTTGGGCCAGCGCGAGCCCGAGGCCGATGCGTCGCTACGGCTCTCACGCCAGTACCACCCCCACTATGACGACGTGCTGCTGCGCGCCAAGCAGGCCCGCGACTACTTCCTGCTCGTCGGACCGCCGGGAACAGGCAAGACGTCGATGGCGCTCCGGTTTATGGTGGAGGAGGCCGAGGGCGACCTGTTGCTGATGAGCTACACGAATCGCGCCGTCGACGAGATCTGCGCCATGCTGGAGGACAGCGGGCAGGACTACCTGCGCATAGGCAACGAGACATCGTGCGACCCGCGCTTCAGGGACCGCCTGCTGGAGAACAGGCTCGGCGAGAAGCCCAAGCTCGACGACATACGCCGGCGCATCGAGGCCACGCCCATCGTCGTCGGCACCACGTCGATGCTGCAGGCGCGGCCCTGGATTTTCCAGCTGAAGCACTTCGCGCTGTGCATCGTCGACGAGGCCTCGCAGATTCTGGAGCCGGGACTCGTCGGACTGCTCAGCAGCGACAGCATCGACCGCTTCATACTCGTCGGCGACCACAAGCAGCTGCCCGCCGTCGTGCAGCAGTCGGAGCAGGAGTCAAGGGTCGACGACCCGCTGCTCAACGCCATCGGCATCAACGACTGCCGCCAATCGCTCTTCGAGCGCCTGCTGAACTGGGAGCGCCGCTGCGGGCGCACACGGTTTACCGGCATTCTGCGCAAGCAGGGCCGTATGCACCCCGACATTGCCCGGTTCCCCAACGAGATGTTCTACCACAGCGAGCGGCTGGAGCCGGTACCCTTGGAGCACCAGCTCGACACGTCGCTGCACTACGACCTGCCCTCGGACGACGCCCTCGACGACCTGCTGAAGCAGCACCGCGTCCTCTTCTTTGACAGCGACTCCCAAAATGCCCACATTGCCCATAATCCCCATAATGCCCATCACCCCCACACCTTCTCCGACAAGACGAACCCCGCCGAGGCGCGCATCGTGGCCGACCTGCTGCGGCGCATCTGCCGATTCTACGGCGGCCGCTTCGACCCGCTGAAGACGGTGGGCGTCATCGTGCCCTACCGCAACCAGATAACCATGATCCGCCAGGAGATAGCGCAGCTGGGTCTGCCCCAACTGGAACAGATCTCCATCGACACCGTGGAGCGCTACCAAGGGTCGCAGCGCGACGTCATCATCTACTCGTTCACCGTCAGCCGGCCCTATCAGCTCGACTTCCTCACCAGCAACTGCTTCACTGAGGACGGCCGCACCATCGACCGCAAGCTGAACGTCGCCATCACCCGCGCCCGCTGCCAGCTCCTGATGACGGGCAACGCCCGGCTGCTGCGCCGCAACCCCGTCTTCGCCCAGCTGACAAGCAGTTGCTGCAACTGCTGTCGCCCTTGATTTCTCTATAGCCCAAGTCGTTCTGAAAAAGTTATATTTTTATCCGTCACATCCGTCACCGCCTTGTAATGTTTTGATATTCTGCCGTTTACGGGGTGACGGATGCTGGTGACGGGTGACGGATGCCGCTAAGCAGTGCGCAGCCGTTTGTTCACCGCCCATGAACAAAGATTCACTGGCCGTGAATATTCTCAAGCTTGCAGACTCATCGTAAAAAGGCGGACGACACTATCCTGTGTCGCCCGCCATCCGTCACCCGTTACCCTTATCCGTCACCGCGTAAACAGCTGATTTTCAGCACTGTTACGGCAAGGTGACGGATGTGACGGATTTTTTTTAATCTTGTGACTGTAGCTCAATGATTTTACTGATGAGGGTCACGATGTCGATGATGTCCACCTTCGTGTCTTCGTTCAGGTCAGCATTTGCCGGCAGTTCTGACCGCTTGCCCGTCAGGTATTCTATCAGCGGGGTCACGTCTTCAGCCGTCAGCAAGCCGTCGCCGTCAGTGTCGCCGGGGACGGGGTCTGGATCAGGTTCTACGGCGGGGGCGGTGTAGGTGAACTCTATATCCCACCAGTTGGTTTTAAACATCTGCCAAGTATTACCGCCGTAGGTCGTACAGTATTGTGGGTCAATGCAATAACTCTCGCCATCAATCAGCCCTTCGAAAGTCAGAGACGCTGTCACCTTGTCACCGGGTACGATAACAAAATCTTGTGAATATGTGTCATTCTCACTTGAATACCCCCATAGATTACCATCTACCGGAGTCCATAGATGAGATATAAACTTATTATAGTAAGGCACATCTCCAACATTCTCCACAGTCATCGTGTAAGTGGCTTTACCGCCGTTCTCAAATGTTAACTCGCCGTCGACCTGGTTTAGGTTCACAGTGCCTGACGGGGCTTCTCCAATGGAAACCGTACCATCACCGATACAATTCTGTCCTTCAGGGTCGGTGGCCACCCAAAGGTTCCATGTGCCTGTCACATTAGGAGTAAAGTAGAAACATACGTTCTCACTACCGTTGGCAGGTATAGCCGAACCAGAAACATACACGTAGCTACCCTTGTTATCGTTTAAGCTGGCGAACAGATAAAGGGAAGAGGTGTAGTCGTCTGCGCTATTATTGACAGTAACGGTCACTGGCAGAGTCGTTCCAGGAAACGTGTTTCCGGTAACAACAAAGTTGTTGGCACTCAGATTAACTGTTGGGTGTTGAACGACAGTAGTTTCACCTCCGGATACGATAACTTCATAATACAAACACGAGGGAATGCAGCGTTTCCATTCGCCGTTTAGTTTACTGACTGGTACGATGATGTGACAGCCTTCGTCAAAAGTGTACTGGGATAAGTCAAACTCAAAGTGTTCCTCCCACCAAGAACCTGGAGGAAGGATACTATTCTCCCAATCTTCGTAAGTATTATCAAGTACTGTAAGTCCTCCGTCTGACTTGAGTTCTGCTATTCCTAATCCAAATCCGTATTCTCTGTTGTTCGCATTCTGAAGCATCATCGATATCGTTGTCTCGTTCTTCAGCATCGGATTCATGGCTGTTGCCACTATATCATAGGTAACTGATGGTGATTCGTTGATTGGTTGAATGCCGACAATGGCACTGCAGCCGAAGATAAAGCCTGAGCGTCTGCCGTCGTTATAGGGATTGGTAGCTTGTAGCTTGAAGAAGCCGTCGTGAAGGCCACCCCATCCCCAGTTGAAATGATAGCGTCCTTCGTTGTCGTAGCCGTCGCAAATGAAGGCATGGCCTTCATTTGCATCGGAATGCCCGTCATAAATGATGGGCCGCTTGTTGGCCAGTTCGTTGTAGATTATTTCGTCCCATTCGGCAACGGAGTAGTTGTTGCGCTTCAACGACTGCCAATTAGAGTCGTAGTCAAAGTACTTGACCATATTACCAACCAGTGTGTTTTGGTCTGAAGAAGAACCATCGATGCCGTACTGCATGTTGGCAGCCCAGCCAGCATAGAGCATCAGCTCGGCCACGGCTTTCGCAGCATCCGACCCGGCATCAGTTTCGTTGTAGTTTGTTTTCATATTATCCCACTGAAACACCGTTGATTCCAGGCTGTTTGAAGTGGCAGTTAGGTTGGATAGATATCCAGGCAGCACCTCCGTGTTGCCTTTGGGACATCTGTGGTAGTACATGATTTGGGCACCAGCAGTGGCTACACAGCCCGTGCAAGTGAAGTTTTCGCCAATCAGAGGACAATAAATATTATAGATGCCGTCGGTATTGTTGTTCTTGTATATTCCGTCTTGGTTTAGGTATGTGTTCCCTTGGCTCCACGTTGTGGCAATCAGGGGGGGGATGGGGGCATGCAGAGCTACTTCTTGGCGAGGCAAACGACTCTCGGCGCGTCCCTCGGCTGGCAACTGCTGCAGGGCCTCAATCTCGATAGTCATCTGACTGAGCCACTCCTTCAGTGCGGGGGGCAGGTTGTCTTCGTCGTAGGAGCCCTGCGTGGTATAGCCGAGGATGGCATCGGTGCGGTCGTCGCCTGAGACGACGACGAAGCCACCGTCGTTGGCGGCGTTGAACACGTAGAGGGGCTGGTCGGCAGCAGGAGCCTTGTTGCCCTGCTGGCTGGTCGCGTCGATCTGCTTACCCTTCAGCTGCATAAACTTGGCGGCCGCCTCGCGGGCCTGCTGCCGGTTCACCGTGGCTGCTGTGGCAGCTGTGGCAGCTGTGACGATGAGCAATGTCAGTAGTAAATTCAGTAGTCTTTTCATAATAATATAGGTTATCGTTATTGTTTTCGTTATCGTTCCCGTTCCCGTTTTCGTCAGTTCCATGCCCGGAGCACTGCTCCGTCGAAGGCGGCGTTGTATGTGTAGAGCTGTCTGCCGCCCTCGCCCTGGGCCACTACACCGTTGTTCACGTCGTAGCTGCGCTTGCAGCGGGCGCATTGCAGCTGCTGGCCGTTCGGGCTCCACGTCAGCGGGTAGTTGGTACCGCCATACTGGTCTAGGCAGTTGGCGCACTGGCCCTCGTAGCAGACGAACATCCCCGTGTAGCTGCTGCGCCCGATGATGATGGCGTTGCTGGCCCCGAGCACGCAGCGGGTGCTGTTCTCCTTCTTGCTGGTCAGGGTGATGTCCTCCTCGGCTTGGTCGTAGTTGCGCGTGGTCAGGATATGTCGCACACCGCCCACCATCTTTGCCCTGACGGTCATGAAGTGGCCGGGGTTGCCCAAAGCCACCGTCAGCTGGCAGGGGGCGGGATGGAGCGTCGCGTCGAAGATGAAGTAGCAGGCATGGCCGCGATAGACGCTGTTCTCAACGTCGTCGCAGGCCCAAAAAAGCATGAGGAAGAATACCCACCCCCAGCCCCTCCCCAAATGGAGGGGTGTAGACACTATGCTATGGACAAATCTCCTCATATCTGCGATGATGGTAACTATGCCCCTCCATTCAGGGAGGGGTTAGGGGTGGGTCTCCAATAGTTTGCGTTCGGCCTCGGTCACGCGCTCGAAGGCAAAACCTTCGAGCACACGGTCCATCAGGGCGGCGATGCGGTCGTTGCAGAGGTTGCCGATGCTGCCCTCGTGGGTGTGGTGGATATTCTTGTCGGGCGTGAACTGTCCGGCTTCGATGTCGAGTCCCACCTTCTTGTAGGCGTCGCGGAAGGGCATGCCGCTGGCGGCGAGGCGGTTGACCTCCTCGACCGAGAACATCGGGTCGTACATCGGGTTGTCGAGGATATGCTCGTTCACCTCTATCTTATTGATGATGTAGGCCGTCATCTGCAGGCAGTCCTTCAGCTCGTCGAAGGCAGGCAGGAACACCTCTTTTATAATCTGCAGGTCGCGGAAGTAGCCCACGGGCAGGTTGTTCTTGATGAGCGTTATCTGGTAGGGCAGGCCCTGCAGCTTGTTCGACTTGGCGCGGATGAGCTCGAAGACGTCGGGGTTCTTCTTGTGCGGCATGATCGACGAGCCGGTGGTACACTCCTTCGGCAGCTTGACGAAGGAGAAGTTCTGTGAGTTGAACAGGCAGGCGTCGAAGGCCAGCTTGGCCAGCGTGCCGGCAATGGCGGCGATGGCGAAGCTGACGCCCACCTCCATCTTGCCGCGCCCCATCTGGGCGTAGACCACGTTGTAGTCCATCGAGTCGAATCCCAGCAGCTCGGTGGTCATCGTGCGGTTCAGGGGGAACGAGCTTCCGTAGCCGGCAGCCGAACCGAGCGGGTTGCGGTTGGTCATGCGGTAGGCGGCCTGCAGGAAGAGCATATCGTCGCAGAGACTCTCGGCGTAGGCGCCGAACCACAGTCCGAACGACGACGGCATGGCCACCTGCAGGTGGGTATAGCCCGGCATGAGCACGTCCTTGTACTGCTCTGATTTCTGCAGCAGTTCGTCGAAGAGCGTCTTCACCTCGTCGGCGATGTCCATCAGCTGGTGGCGCGTGAAGAGCTTCAGGTCTACCAGCACCTGGTCGTTGCGCGAGCGGCCGGAGTGAATCTTCTTTCCCATGTCGCCGAGGCGGCGCGTCAGCAGCATCTCCACCTGCGAGTGGACGTCCTCGACGTCGTCCTCGATCGTGAACTCGCCGCGCTCGCATAGCTCGTAGATGTTCTTCAGTTCGGCGAGCAGCACGGGCAGCTCGTCCTTGCCAATCAGTCCGATGCTCTCGAGCATCGTGATGTGGGCCATCGAGCCCAGCACGTCGTACTTCGCCAGATAGAGGTCCATCTCGCGGTCGCGGCCCACGGTGAACCGGTCAATCTCCTTGTTTACCTCAAAGTTCTTTTCCCAGAGCTTCATAGTTCTAATCGAAAATTACACATATTCTATCTGTGCCAGCGCGTCGGCGATCTTCTCAACGCCGTCCTGCAGCGGTCCGGAGACCATGCCCTTGATGAACGGGTTCAGCTCGGCCTTCACCGTCACCTTTATCTTGCTCGACTGCTCGTCGACGGGCAGCATCTGCACCCAGACATTGAAGGGCACGGGCGACTGTGCCGTCTCAAACTTCACGCACTTAGGCTCCTCGCGCTCGACGACGCGCAGCTTCAGCTCGCCCACGGGGGGCACATTGATGCTGATGGTGTCGGCATCGAACGAGAAGTCCTTCACTTTGTCCTCAGGTATGCGGTCGCGCACCTTCTCCAGGTTGCGCAGGTCGCTGATGTTGCGGTAGACCGCCTCCTGCGAGTAGGGAATCTGCTTCACGCTACTCTCAAACTTTGATGTATTGTCAAATAATCCCACCTTATGTTGATTTACGGATTTACGATTTTCGATTGGCTACTGCTTCCACGTCGAGGGCGACTGGCGCCACTCGGCCAGCACGGCCTTCTCCTCTTCCTTGATATAGCCCGTCTTGGCAGCTTCCTCGATGACGGCATCGTAGTTGCTCAGCGTGATGAGCTTCACGCCGGCAGCCTTGAAAGCCTCCTCGGCCACGGGGAAGCCGTAGGTGAACGATGCCACCATGCCGATGACCTCGACACCATACTGGCGCAGGGCCTCGACGGCCTTCAGCGACGAGCCGCCGGTGGAGATGAGGTCCTCGACCACCACCACCTTCGTGCCCTTCTCAATCTCGCCCTCCACCTGGTTGCCCATGCCGTGGTCCTTCGGCTTCGGGCGCACGTAGCAGTAGGGCAGACCCAGTTCCTCGGCCACCAGTGCCCCCTGGGCAATGGCGCCCGTAGCCACGCCGGCTACGGCCTCAGCCTCGGGGAAGTTCTCCTGGATGGCGTGGCACAGGGCCAGCTTCACGAAGGAGCGCAGCCGGGGGAAGCCGAGCGTCTTGCGGTTGTCGGTATAGATGGGTGACTTCCAGCCGCTGGCCCACGTGAAAGGCTCCTGCGGCTGCAGCTTGATGGCCTTGATGTCCATCAGCTTGCGTGCGAATTGACTTTTAATACTTTCCATATTCCTGTTGGTTTGAGGGTGCAAAGGTACGAAATCTTTATGAATAAATGCCATGACGGAGCGTTTTTTTAGCGCTTAATCGTCGGCCAGGGTGAAGTCGAGCTGGCGCTTCTCCAGGTTGGCCCGTGCCACCTTGATGCGGATGGGGTCGCCCAGCTGGTACTTCGAGTGGTGGCGACGGCCGATGAGACAGTAGTGGGCCTCGTCGAACTCGTAGTAGTCGCCGCTGAGGTCGTGCATGGGCACCATACCCTCGCAGTGATTCTCATCGATTTCGACGTAGATGCCATAAGACTGTATGCCCGAGATGTGGCCGTCGAAGCACTGCCCGATCTTGTCGCCCATGAACTCCACCATCTTGTACTTGATGCTGTCGCGCTCGGCGTTGGCGGCAGTCTGCTCCATATCGCTCGAGTGCTCGCAGAGTTCCTCGTAATGCTCCTGATTGGCGCTCCGGCCGCCGTCCTGATAGCGGGTCAGCAGGCGGTGGACCATCGTGTCGGGATAGCGGCGGATGGGCGAGGTGAAGTGGGTGTAGTAGTCGAAGGCCAGTCCGTAGTGGCCGATGTTATGGGTCGAATACTTGGCCTTCATCATGGCGCGCAGGGCGACGGTCTCAATGAGTTTCTGCTCCTTGCTGCCCGCAGCCTCGTCCATCAGGGCATTCAGCGACTTCGAGATGGCACCTTTCGTGCCGCTGGTCTTCAGCTTATAGCCGAAGGGGGCGACAACCTGGCGCAGCGACTCCAGCTTCTGGGGGTCGGGCTGGTCGTGGACGCGGTAGACGAAGGTCTTCTTGGCCTTGGCCCCCCTCTTATCCCCCGAGGGGGAAGAAGCCTCCCCTCGGGGAGGTTTGGAGGGGGCTCCGATGCTCTCGGCAACGGTGCGGTTAGCTAACAGCATGAATTCCTCGATGAGCTTGTTGGCATCCTTCGACGTCTTGAAATAGGCGCGGACGGGCTTGCCGTCAGCGTCGATGTCGAAGTGCAGCTCCTCGCGGTCGAACTTCACGGCGCCGTTCTTGAAGCGCCGCTCGCGCAGTTTCTTGGCCAGCGCGTCGAGCTTGATGAGCTCGGCAGCGTACTCGCCCTTGTAGGGGTTGTTCTTCGTGGCGGGCGGTGCGGGCTGTCCAGTGCCGTCCTTGACGCCGTTGTCCTCTAACAGCTGCTGTACCTCCTCGTAGGCATAGCGGCGGTTGCTGCGGATGACGGTGTGGGTCAGATGCCACGACTTGATGTTGGCATCGTCGTCCAAGATGAAGATGACGCTGTAGCAGAGCTTATCCTCGTCGGGGCGCAGCGAGCAGATGAAGTTGCAGAGCCGCTCAGGCAGCATCGGGATGGTGCGGTCGACGAGGTAGACGCTCGTGGCCCGCTTCTGTGCCTCCTTGTCGATGATGCTGCCCTCCTTGACATAGTGGGTGACGTCGGCAATGTGGACGCCGACCTCCCATAAAGCCCCTTTCTTCCTGATCGACAGCGCATCGTCGAAGTCCTTGGCATCCTTCGGGTCGATGGTGCAGGTCCACACGTCGCGGAAGTCCTCGCGGCGGGCTATCTCCTCGGGGGTGATGCCCGGATCAATCTTCTTCGCGGCATCCTCCACGGTCTTCGGGTACTTATAGGGCAGACCATACTGTGCTAAGATGGCGTGCATCTCGACGTTGTTGTCGCCCTCCTTGCCGAGCACGTCAACGACCTCGCCGACAATGTTCTTCGACTCCTTCGACGGCCACTGCGTAATCTTCACCACGGCCTTCTCGCCGTCCTTGCCGCCCTTCAGCTTCTTCTTCGGTATCAGGATGTCGTGGACGAAGATATTTCCCTCGGTAATGAGGAAGGCAAAGTCCTTCTCCACCTTCAGCTTACCCACGGCCTGGTCGGTCTTGTGGCTCAGGATCTCAGTCACCATCGCCTCCTTGATGTGGTTCTGGCGGCGGGCCATCATCGCCACGCGGACGCGGTCGCCGTTGAGGGCGAACATCGAGTTGCGCTCCGACACGAAGATGGGCGTACCACCATCGTCGGGCAGGAACGAGTTCTTGCCGTTGGCCTTGCGGATGAACGTGCCCTCCTGCACCTGACCTTTCTGGTTCAGGCGGTACTCATTGTCGCTCACCTTCGACAGATAGTCGTCCCAGCACATCTCGTCGAGCGCGTCGATGGCCAGCATCTTCGCCGGATGCGTGTCGAGCTTCAGTGCCCTGAAGATATACTTCAGCGAGAACGTTTCATTAGGACTTGCCGTGAACAACCCCTGCAGGGCCTCGGCCACGGCCTTCTTTGACAGTCGTTTTCCACCTCTCTTCTTTCCCATAGTCTTTTTAAGTTTTTTGGTTTCTGAGGGCAAAGATACAAAAATATTGAGAAATGGCAACCGTTTATGGAGTTTTTTTTGTAACTTTGCGCTCAGATTTGCAATAACTAAGAAAAACGATGAACAAAAAACTACTGACAATGGCCCTGGCGGCACTCTGTTCCATTGGTGTTGCGGCTCAGTCCACAGACTCTTGTACCGTATTCATATATTCGCCCGGACAGAGCGCCGGACTGCACCTCGCCGTCGGCGGCGAAGACTCGTGGCGCGACGTCGGACAGCTCTGTGGCAGCGACTACGGCACGTGGGGCGCCGAGAAGCGCATGCACCACCCCTCGGTCTGCCGCGCCGCCGACGGCACGTGGCGCCTGGTGTTCCAGGTCAACGACCGTGCGCCGCTCTTCGCCGCTGCCTACAGTCGCGACCTCGTCAACTGGCGGCCGCAGGACTATCCCATCATGACCACCGCCAAATGTCTTGAGCCGGTCGTCTTCCCCAATCCCGACGGGACGTTCGATATCTATTACAAATCGCCGCAGGGCAAGCGCTGGACGTCGGCCACGCCAAACTTCCGCGACTTCACCCCCGACCAAGCCAGCGAAATCAGCGACGACGCCTGGATACGCGACACGGCCACCGTCGGCGGCAAACTCTATGAGGGCAACTGCTTCGAGATTTCCTCGGCGGAATGGTCGAAAATCGACGGCTTCTTCAAACAGCGCGCCACTGACGCCCGCCTCTCAGCCGAGCGCATGCACGACGACGCCACGCCCAACAGTGCGCTCAGCGGTTTTGCCGCTGAGACCACCCTCCGGGCCACGCTGACCGTCGACCAGAGCCGCCAGAAGCCCATCAGCGACAAGCTCATCGGCATCTTCTTCGAAGACATCAGCTATGCCGCCGACGGCGGCCTCTACGCCGAGCTCATCCAGAACCGCGACTTCGAATACAGCAGCCGCGACCGCCGCGAATGGACCGCCACCACCGCCTGGCGCTCTCAGCGTCCCTTAGAGATTGCCACCGAGAACCCGCTCAGCAAGAACAATCCGCACTACGCCCTGTTGTGGCCGAAAGACACCCTCTGGAACGAGGGCTGGGACGGCATCGCCGTGGAGAAGGGTAAGAAGTACGACTTCTCGATGTACGTACTGGGCGGCGGTCAGAAGCAGGACTTTATTATTCTGCTCGTCGGCGAGGACGGTACTGTGCTTGCCAAGAGTAAACTGAAGACGGCGGCTGGTGCTTGGACGCAGTATGCCACCGTGCTCACCGCCAAAGGCAGCAATGCCAAAGCCCGGCTGGCCATCGTGCCGCTGAAGGCTGCTCACGTGGGTGTCGACATGATTTCTCTCTTCCCGCAGGAGACCTTCATGGGGCGCAAGAACGGCTTGCGCCGCGACCTGGCACAGGTGATTGCCGACCTGAAGCCGAAGTTCGTGCGCTTCCCCGGCGGTTGCATGACTCACGGTCAGGGACTGGAGAACATCTACCACTGGAACGAGACCGTCGGCCCGCTGCAGGACCGCAAGCCCGACTTCAACATCTGGCACTACCACCAGACGCGCGGACTGGGCTTCTATGAGTACTTCCAGTTCTGTGAGGACATCGGTGCCGAACCGCTGCCCGTGCTGGCTGCCGGCGTGCCCTGCCAGAACTCCGTCGCCGACGCCCGCGGCATCGGCGGACAGCAGGGCGGCATTCCGATGGACCAGATGCCGGCCTACATCCAGGAACTGCTCGACCTCATAGACTGGGCCAACGGCGACCCCGCCACCAGCGAGTGGGCCCGCAAGCGCGCCGAGGCCGGTCACCCCGCGCCCTTTAACCTTAAATATATAGGTATAGGCAACGAGGACATCATTGGCACCGTCTTCGAGGAGCGCTACACGATGATTGCCCGCGCTATCCGCGCCAAATATCCCGACATCAAGATATGCGGCACCGTGGGCCCCTTCCACACGCCGAGTGCCGACTACCAGGAGGGTTGGGACTTTACCCGCCGCAACCCTGACCTGCAATATATGGTCGACGAGCACTACTACGAGTCGACGGGCTGGTTCATGCACCACCGCGACTACTACGACAAATATTCAAGAGAAGCCCCCTCGGGGGCAGTAGGGGGGGCTACAAAGGTGTACCTTGGCGAGTGGGCCGCCTCGACCAACGTGAAGCGCCCCAACGTGGAGACGGCACTGGCCGAAGCTCTCTACCTGACCGACATCGAGCGCAACGGCGACGTGGTCGAGATGACCAGCTACGCCCCGATGCTCTGTAAGGATGGCCACTCGAACTGGAACCCCGACATGATCTACTTCTCGAACACCGAGGTGCGCCCAACACCGGCCTACCATGTGCAGCGCCTCTTCTCCGTCTACGGCGGCGACACGTATGTCAATTCAAGATTGACAATTGACAATTCAAAACTCGCCCACCGCCTCGGTGCCAGCGTTGTTCGCAACAGCAAGACCGGCAAAACCTACGTCAAGCTGGTCAACGCCCTCCCCGTCTCGTTAGAGCTGACCGTCAACGGCCTCAGCATCCCCGCCGCCGCCCGTACTGAAGGCTTCGAGGGCAAGCCCGAAGACCGCCGCCTCGACATCAAGACCGGCGAGGCCGGCACCGCCATCGTCCTCCCGCCCTATTCCTTCCGCGCCATCGAACTCTAAAACCCCATAACAATGAAACAGAAAAACTTCCTCCTCATCGCCTGTTGGCTGTGCTGCGGCGCCGCCGCAGCCCAAGTCACCATCGACATCGACGCCAACCAGCGCGGCCCCAGAATCAGCCCCACCCACTACGGCATCTTCTTCGAAGACATCAACCACGCCGCCGACGGCGGCCTCTACGCCGAGCTCATCCGCAACCGCTCCTTCGAGGACGGCCCCCGCTACGGTGCCCCCGCCGACATGCAGGCCTGGTCAACCTATGCTGTGTCCCCGTCGCAGCTCACCGCCCGCCTCGTCCAGCCGTCGAAGAAGACGCCCCTGCTGAACAGCGTCCAGCAGAACGCCCTCGAGCTGACCATCAATGCCACGGCGGCACAGCCCGTCTGCCTCGTCAACGAGGGCTTCTGGGGCATCAACACCGTACAGGGCCGCACCTACCGCCTCAGCTTCTGGGCAAAGGGAAAATATAAGGGCAGTATCAAGGCCGTGCTGAAAGCCCACGAAGCCCACAAAGCCCCCCCTACGGCCCCCGAGGGGGCTTCTATACTGGCTGAAGCTATTGTGTCCCCCTCGGGGGACGAAAGGGGGGCCTCTTGGCGCAAGTACACCGCCGAGCTGACCGCCACCGGCAACGACCCGCAGGCGCAGTTCGCCCTCGTCTTCGACGGCAAGGGCACGTTGCAGCTGGATGTCGTCAGCCTCTTCCCGCCGACGTTCAAGAACCGCGAGAACGGCCTGCGCCCCGACCTGGCCCAGATGCTCTTCGAGATGCACCCCAAGTTCATGCGCTTCCCCGGCGGCTGCTTCGTCGAGGGCCAGATCTCGCCTGAGAACGCCTTCCGCTGGGAGCGCACCATAGGCCCCATTGAGGAGCGCCCCGGCCACTGGAACGTCAACTGGGGCTACCGCACCACCGACGGCATTGGTTTCCACGAATACTTGCAGATGGCTGAAGACCTCGGTGCCAAGCCCCTCTACGTGGTGAATGTCGGACTGTGGCACGGCGGCATGACGCCCGTAGACTCGCTGCAGCCGTGGATTGACGAGACGCTGGCCGCCCTGGAGTATGCCAACGGTCCGGTGACGTCGAAGTACGGCGCCCTGCGCGCCAAGAACGGCCATCCGGCTCCGTTCAACATCGAGTACTTAGAGATTGGCAACGAGAACAACCAGCCCGACCCCCGCCAGCAGAGCGACCACTACTACGACCGCTTCAAGCTGTTCAAGGAGCAGATACTGAAGAAGTACCCGAAGATGCACCTTATTGGCAATGTCGCTGCCTGGGGCACCGACACGCCGACGTGGGACAGCCAGGAGAGCGTCGAACTCCTCGACGAGCACTACTACCGCAACCCGGCCTGGTTTGCCGACAACTTCCACAAGTACGACACCTACGACCGCCGCGGACCGAAGATCTACGTCGGCGAGTATGCCGTGACCAGCGGCTTCGGCAACCTGGGCAACATGAACGCCGCCCTCGGCGAGGCCGTCTACATGATGGGCATGGAGAACAACAGCGACATCGTGCCGCTGAACAGCTACGCCCCCATCTTCGTCAACGAGAACGACGCCCGCTGGCGCCCCGACATGATACGCTTCTCGTCGAGCCGCGTCATGGGTACGCCGTCGTACTACGTACAGATGCTCATGCCCCGCAACATCGGCACGCAGGTGGTGAAGGTCAGCCAGACCAACCCCTACACGGGCATCGTCAAGCCCATCACGCCAAAGCAGAGCCGCGTGGGCTACTCGGCGTGGGGCACAGAGGCCAGCTATACCCACTGCGAGCCGCTGCCCAAGAGTGGCAAGCCAGAGATCGTCAGCGGCAAGTGGGAGATAAACGACGACGTCCTGCAGCATAAGGGCCGTATGGAGGCCCCGCTGGCCGTCTGCCGTCAGACCATCGACAGCGATCACTATACCATCAAGTGTCGTGCCCGCAAGGACAACGGCCACGAAGGCTTCATCATCGTGTTCAACTACGTTGACGAGCAGAACTACTGCTGGCTGAACTTCGGCGGATGGGGCAACAGCCAGCACGCCATCGAGCAGATCAGCAGCGGCGGCAAGATTCAGGCCGACATCAAGCCCGGCCGCGTCGAGACGGGCCGCTGGTACGACGTGACGCTGACCGTCAGCGGCGACAGCGTCAAGGCCTGGCTCGACAGCGACCTCATCTTCGACACCGTGCTGAAGCGTAACACGTCGCTCGGCGTCTTCTCGTCAGCCACCATCGACGAGGCTACGGGCGAGCTCATCGTCAAGGTGGTGAACTCACAGGAGGAGGGCACCACGGCCCGCCTGAACCTGAAGAACTTCGACGTCAGGAGCGCCAAGCTCATCCGTCTGCGCGCCAACAGCGGTGAGGACGAGAACACGCTGCTGCAACCCACCAACATCAGTCCCACGGAGCACGAGCTGTCGCCGGAGTGCAACAGCATCGACGTGGAGTTGCCCGCCTACTCGCTAAACATTATCAGAATCAAGAAATAAGCAATGAGAAAACTACTCTTATCATTGAGCCTCTTCGCCGTGGCCACCGTGCAGGCGAAGCAGTGGACGCCTGACCAGGTGAAGGGCGTCATCCGGCAGGTGAATACCTACTGGCAACAGAACAACAAGGCCGAGGTGCGCTCCTTCTGGGACAACGCGGCCTACCACACCGGCAACATCGAGGTCTACAAGCTGCTGCAGGACCAGAAGATGCTCGACTACAGCATCCGCTGGGCCGAGCATAATGAGTGGAAGGGAGCCAAGGAGGCCGACCCTGCCAAGTGGAAGTACAAGAACTACGGCGAGGGCCAGGACTACGTCCTCTTCGGCGACTGGCAGATCTGCTTCCAGACGTACATCGACCTCTATAACATCAATAAGGACGAAAAACGTGTGGCCCGCGCCAAGGAGGTGATGGGCTACGAAGCCGACTCCGAGGCCAACGACTACTGGTGGTGGGCCGACGCCCTCTATATGGTCATGCCCGTGATGACGAAGATGTACAAGCTGACGGGCGACAAGAAGTATCTCGACAAACTCTACGAGAACCTGCTCTACAGCGACGGCATCATGCTCGACAAGGAGACGGGACTCTACTTCCGCGACGGTAAGTACGTCTGGCCGAAGCACAAGTCGGCTAACGGCAGGAAGGACTTCTGGGCACGAGGCGACGGATGGGTGCTCGCCGGACTGGCCAAGGTGCTGCAGGACATGCCTGAGTGGTACGTCCGCCAGCCCTTCTTTGTCGACAAGTACGTGGCGCTGGCCCGCGGCGTGGCCAAGCTCCAGCAGAAGGAGGGCTACTGGACGCGCTCGATGGCCGACCCCGACCACGCCCCCGGTCCCGAGACCTCGGGCACGGCCTTCTTCACCTACGGCCTGCTCTGGGGCGTCAACAACGGCTACCTGTCGAAGAAGGAGTTCAAGCCCGTCATCGACCGTGCCTGGCGCTACCTGACGGAGACCGCCCTTCAGTCGTCGGGCAAGGTGGGCTACGTGCAGCCCATCGGCGAGCGTGCCATTCCCGGCCAGACCGTCGACCAGAACAGCGAGGCCAACTTCGGCGTCGGCGCCTTCCTGCTCGCCGCTTGCGAATACGTAAGATATCTGCAAGGTCATTAATATTACCTGTCATGATACTGGAAGCGCTTCCTTGCTGTCATCGCTTTTGTCAGCAAGGAAGCGATGCTTTTATATAAAAATATTCGCAATCATTGCAATGTTTTTCCATCTTGTGTGTATATATAGGTAGAAGACAAAGCCAAAAATGGAACAAGATTCAACCATCCTGATTAGCAACCTGCGACAGCGCAAGCCTGCCGCCTGCCAACAATTGCTCACAGAGTATGGTCCGGCGGTGTTTCGCATGGTACAACGCATCGTAACGCGCCGCGAGGATGCCGAAGAGGTCTATCAGGATGTGTTTGTCAAGGCCCTGCGCGGCATCGAGGGCTATAATCCCCGTCAGGCGTCGCTCGCTACATGGCTGGGCCGCATTGCCTACCACGAGTCGCTCAACTTCGTACGCGGCAAGAAGCCCGACATCGTCTATATGGACGACAGCGAGCTGGGCATCGACACGCTGGAGGCCCCCGACGATGCCCCGCCTGACGAACAGACCATCCGTCAGCTGGAACAAGCTCTGGCAATGCTGCCGTCCCACGAGCAGGCCATCGTCAGCATGTTCTACTACGACAACCAGAGCCTTGCCGACATTGCATTCGTCACAGGCTCTATTCCCTCTACCGTCGGCTCACAGTTGAGCCGTATCCGCAAGAAACTCTACCGAATCATCAAAACGCTCTGAACAATGAACGACATCAAAAACGACAAGAACCTGCGCGAGGCTGTCAGCCGACGGGAGCAACAGTTGCCGCCCATACCTGATGACCTGAATGAAAGGGTGATGCAGAGCCTCGTTGAGCCCGAAACGGCTCCAAAGTCTCGCCGACTGTGGGTCTATGCCGCTGTAGCCGCTGCCGCCAGCATCGCCATGCTGATAGTTTTTAACTGGGGCAAGCAGCAGAATCCGCAGGAGCCCGTCGTGGCACAGCAGAGTCCGCGACATCTAGCCAGCCCAGTCAGCGCAACCATCGTCTACCCAGAGGCCGTGCCCGACGAGCAGCCAGAGGAAAAGCCCGTATCGGCACTCAGCGAGGATACGCCTCAGCAGGCTGAGCCGGCATCAACGGAGGATGTCAGCCCCCACCAATCTCCCCTCGAAGAAGAGGCTCCCCCTCTTTGGGAGGGGGCGGGGGGGGAGGCTGAGCCCTTCTTCATTGCCTCCACATCCTATATGGTCACGCACAGGAACTACAGAGGCAGCCTCGCCACGTCGGAATCTGAGGAAGGCTCTGCAATCCAATTGTCGACGAAAACGGTATCACAGAACCGTCCCCAGAGACCCCAGATTCCCCTTCGTAAGCTGACGAAGAAAGAAAGGAAACAGGTGGCAGTGCTCGGTGCCATTGCCACGAAGCGGTGGCATATCGACATCAGTTCGATGAACACCCTGCGCTATGGGTCGCGAGCAGTGACGTCTGACTTCTATCTGGAACTGCGAGGCGACACACTGCGTAGCTACCTGCCCTATCTGGGTGATGCCCATATGCCGACGATGTCGCCGTCGATAGGCCTGAACTTTGAGGAGCCTGTGCTGACCTACAAGGAGAGCAAGCTGAAGAAGTACACACAGATTGACATCGACGTGAGAACCCGTGAGGACTCCTACCACTATGTGGTTGAAGTGTACGACAATGGTCAGGCTTATATCCGTGTACGCTCGATGAACCGCGACCCCATCAGTTTCGACGGCACATTGGAAATCGAATAACTAAATACCAACCGACCTATGAAGAAAATACTGACCACCATCGCACTGGCACTCATCGCCAGCCTCGCCACAGCCCAGACGGGCATCACCTTTGTGGTCGACGAGAATCTCTCGCCTGTTGAAGATGATGCTATTGTGAAATACCAAAACAGTGGCGCTCAGGCGCTCAACGGGATTTTTCATGACGAAGGCGTTCCCGGCGACACCCACGCCATGATTGCCTGGAGCTTTGCTGACGACGAGAAGTTTTACACCTTTACCGGGAAGGATGTCTTCTTCAAGACGGTTGTGCGGGCCTACGCCGAGCACCGTCCGCTCGTGCTCTCGCCCGACATGATCTGGGTGCTTATCAGTCAGGGGTTCGCCCGCTATGTAAATGCCCACCCCGAGCAGTTGCGCGACCAGCTGGTGAACCACTCGGGGAAGATGGACCTCGTGGTACAGTCCGACAAGGACTTGCTCTCCGGCGATGCCGACTGGCAGAAACTGATGGCCGACTTCACGGCACAGATCAACGATGCCACCAAGGGCGACATCGCCAAGACCATCACCGCCGACTTCACTACCACTGGTATCACCGAGCGCATCACCTCGCAGATTACGCTGATGGAGACCATGAAGAGCTATTTCGACTATGTGGTCCATTATATAGCCTGCGGCATCCCTTCCGTTACGCTCACTGGTACACCTGAAGATTGGCAGAAAGTGCTTGAGAAGACGCAGCAGCTGCAGAAATATGCCGTCGGCCCGTGGACGAAGCGCCTCATCCCCATCCTGACGGAGTTTGTCAAAGCCTCCGAGGGAAAGGCCGACCAAGCTTTCTGGCAGGGCATGGTCAAGAAACATCGTGTTGATAAATTGGCTGGTGGCGGGTGCGACTTCCGCAAACCTACGAAGCTGGACGGATGGATACTCAAGTTCTTCCCCGACGAGAACGGACAGACGCCCGACCAGGTGCCACACATGCACAAGATGCCGTCGGAGCGGGTGTATGTCGATTTCAAATACAAGGTCATCAGCCCTGCCGACGGTACGGTCCTCACTGATATCCCGATGCAGCTCGTGGCCGGCTTCATCGGAACCGAAGTGGACACCCTGACACATGCCCTTACGCCCAAGATGGGGTGGGTGGTCAGACAGATGGAGGGCAGCGACAGCATCGTGAAACAACTCCAGAAGATGGACTCAGAGGATTCCTTCTTCGGCATCGAGTTGCGCGTGAACAAAGTGCCCGAACACCTTGCCCAGTTGCCGCACATCAAGCGGCTGACCCTCTACTTTACCGACAAAGTCGAGCTGCCCGAGTGGTTCTATGGCCTGCAGATTGACAACCTGCGCATCAATGGCGAGATGACCGACGAGCAGGAAGCCGCCATCTGGAAGCATTTCCCCAATGCCATTCTCAATTCAAAGGGAGCCGCATCAAGGAGCAACATGCCGGCAAGATGAAACCGTCGACTATTTTGAAGACGGTTCCAGTAACTCCTAAAAAGCGTGCTGATTAAATTTCAAGCCGAAAGTTTTGCGCTTTCGGCTTTTTTGTTTACTTTTGCATCCTGAACAGCCAAGAAATACTAAAACAAATACCTATGAAGAAAGCAATTATTCTACTGATGGCGCTGATGGCGCTGACTCCCGTTGAGGCTAAGAAGGTGAAGAAGGCGATGCAGACCGACCGCGAGTATTGGTGCGAGCTGACTTACAAGATGGCACAGCCTGTGTTGGAGAATATGGCCAAGGGCGAACTGCAGAAGAACATGAAGACGGAGTTCTCGCCCTCGTTCGACAACCGTAACCGCAAGGTGGTCTACATGGAGACCTTCGGGCGCCTGATGGCGGGCATCGCCCCGTGGCTCTCGCTACCCGACGACGACACCGCCGAGGGACACCTGCGACACCAGCTGCGCGAGTGGGCACTGGCCTCGTATAAGAACAGCGTCGACCCGCAGTCGCCCGACTATCTCGTCTGGGGTGCCTCCGGCCAGAATCTCGTGGACGCCGCCTACATCGCCGAGTCGTTCATCCGCGCCTACGATGCCCTGTGGGTGCCGCTCGACCAAACCACGAAGGACCGCTACATCGCAGAGTTCAAGAAACTGCGCTCCATTGAGCCGCCCTACACCAACTGGTTCCTCTTCTCCTCGGTTATCGAGAGCTTCATTGCCAAGGCCGTGGGTCTGAAGGAGTACGACGATTTCCGCGTGATGATGACCATCCGCAAGGTCGAGGAGTGGTATGTGGGCGACGGCTGGTATGCCGACGGCCCCGTCTTCGCCTTCGACTACTACTCGAGCTACGTCTTCCACGCCATGTACCTCGAGACGCTGCAGAACATGATCGACGCCAAGGCCAACACCCGCTTGGAATACAAGAAGTACTACGACCGTGCGCTGAAGCGCGCCCAGAAGTTCAGTATTATCCTCGAGCGCTTCATCTCGCCTGAGGGCACCTTCCCCGTCATCGGCCGGAGCACGCCCTACCGTCTTGCTGCCATGCAGCCCCTGGCCCTGATGGCGTGGTACCAGAAGCTGCCGAAGGACCTGTCGAACGGACAGGTGCGCGCCGCCCTCACCGCCGTTATGCACCGAATGTTCGACCAACAGCAGAACTATAACGATGCTGGTTTCCTGACCATCGGCTTTTGCGGCTCGCAGCCTGAGACGGCCGACTGGTACACCAACAACGGCTCGCTCTACATGACCAGTCTCTCGTTCATGCCCCTCGGTCTGCCCGCCGACCATCCGTTCTGGACCGACAAGGCCGAGCCGTGGACGCAGGTCAAGGCCTGGGGCGGCCAGCCCTTCCCGAAGGACCATCGTTGGGCCGATGATATCCAGACAAAGGACAGATGGTAGGAATAATCAGAGGTAGAAGATAGCCTCCGGCCCCATATTGAACAGCAGGTCTACGATGCTGAGGTTCGGCTGAAAGCCGTGCTTCGCCTCGTAGACCTGATAGTATCTGCGTGGGGTGAAGTCAGGGTCGGGTGCCGGGTGCTTGGGGTTTATGGATTCGCGGTAATCGGTGAAGGGTGAAGGGTGAAGGGTACGCTCGAGCTTGCTCGCTTTGCTTGCAAAGAAGGGAGGTTTCTGATAAGCGGTGGTGTAGTGGACGGTGGGCTGTATGTCGAGCAGTTCACAAAGCTTTTCGCGGATAGCCTCGTTGAAGTCGAAAAGGTAGTCCCAGCGCTGCTCAAAGAACGGGCGCAGGTCGTCTTCGTAGTACATGAAGAAGGGCGAGTCGCCGTAGGCCGACTGCAGGGCGTTCCAGTGCAGGTGGCGCCAGTTGCCGTGGTCGCTGATGCGGATATCCTTGATAAGTTGAGAGTTGCCCCGTTCCACGGGAACAGTCAGCACTTGTGTGCCCTGTGTGGTGGCAATGACGCAGCGGTTGCGGTAGGTCTGCTTCTGGAATGTCTCGTGGCGCTCTATCCACGCCTCGTCGGCGCGGTAGAGCTTCTGGTACCACTGCACGGGCCCGAAGTAGGTCGTTGAGAGCAGCGCGTTCATCTTATCGTGACAGCAGCAGTCGGTCGGTGTCGTAGCCATTCCAGAAGAGACTGCCAGGGGCGTGGTTATATACAATAAGGAACACGCGCCCGATAATCTGCTCCTCGCGAATCAGTCCGAAACGGTCGATCATATAGTAGTCGTGCTTGGCGCAACTGGCTTTCCCCGGCACGACGAAGGTACGCCCCTGCCACTTGACGGTGTCGCCGGGCAAGCCCGTACACTGGCCTACAGAGACATTGCCGACGGTGTCGTCGACGGCCACATAGTCGCCTTTATCGACGGCCTGCCAGCACAGCCGTCCGTAGGAGAAGAGTCCCTCGCCCCCCGTGCGCAGGCCATACGACCAACGGTTCACCATCACCCTGTCGCCCGCCTTGAACGCCGGCTCCAACTGAGAGCCGGGCACGGTATAGATGGTAAAGACCAGCGCGCGGAACGCCATCATCACGACGAACGCCACCGCCAGCGCCAAAAGGAACTTCAGCGTACTGCGCATGTCAGGTATGTCGCTATATTATAGCGACAGACAGAACGGCTACTTGATGTTGTCGACGAAGCGGAACAGACGGCTCCAGCGGATGCCGTTCATGCCACGGCGGTCGGGGTCGCTCGACCACCAGATGAAGATGGGCTTGCCGACGATGTGGTCCTCGGGCACAAAGCCCCAGTAGCGCGAGTCGGCGGAGTTGTGGCGGTTGTCGCCCTGCATCCAGTAGTAGTCCAGCTTGAACGTATATTCATTAGATTCTTTGCCGTTGATATAGATTTTCCCGTCCTTCACCTCGAGCTGGTTGCCCTCATAGGCACGGATGGGCCGCTCGTAGATGGGCAGGTTGTCGAGTGTCAGCTTGATGCTCTCGCCCTTCTTCGGAATCCAGATGGGGCCGTAGTTGTCGCGCGTCCAGTGCATGTTGCCGTTCTGCGGGTAGATGTCGCGCTCCTCGGCCTCGGTGTTCAGCGTGATGCTCTCCACCAGGTCCTTGCGGGCACCGAGCACGTCGACGGCGTGCTTCGTCAGCGGCATGTAGCCCATCTGGTTGAGCTGCATGAGGTCCTCCATCGAGATGCCCAGCTCCTGCATCAGCTCGTCGGGCAGTCCCTGCTTCAGCTTGACGTGGTAGGTGTACTGCACGTTGTCGGGCTCTTTGTTGGCCTTGCCGTCGAGGTAGACGATGCGATTCTTGATCTGCAGTGTCTGACCGGGCAGGCCGACGCAGCGCTTCACGTAGTTCTCGCGACGGTCGGTGGGGCGCGTTGACACGCCGCCGAAGTCGCCGAAGTGGTCGAGGATGACCTGCCGTCCCGTGTTATAGACGGTCTGGAAGAACTTCAGCCGCTGCTCGGCGCTGAGCGAGTCAGGGTCGGGATGGTTGGGCAGGGCCTGATAGCCCAGCATATAGCACAGGTGGTAATACTCCGTCTGGTACTGCTGGTTGTTGCAGATGGTGTCGCCGGCGGGATAGTTGAACACGACGATATCGTTCAGTTCGACCTGTCCGAGACCCTTCACGCGGCGGTAGTCCCACTGCGGCCACTCGATGTACGACTTGCACTCGAAGACGGGCAGCGTGTGCTGCGTCAGGGGCATCGTCAGCGGCGTCTGCGGTATGCGTGGACCGTACGACACCTTCGACACGAACAGGTAGTCGCCCGTCAGCAGCGACTTCTCGAGCGAGCTCGACGGGATGACGTAGTTCTGGAAGAAGAACAGGTTGATGAAGTAGACGGCCACGAGGGCGAATACGAGGGCGTCGACCCACGACATGACCCACTTCACCGGGCCTTCCGACTCCTTCCACCACTGCCACTTGATTTTCTTCGAGATATATGCGTCGTAGATGAACGGCACTACCAACAGTCCCCACCACGACTTTACCCAGTAGAGGAACAGCAGGTAGAGCACCAGCACAACGATGAACTTAGCCCACTGCTTCCGGGGGTCCAGTTTTTCTTTCTTCTTTGTTTTCATAGCTTAAAACTTAAACATATCCGAGATTGTCAGCAGACCCTCGTGGTCCTTGGTGTACTCAGCAGCCAGGACGGCACCTAAGGCAAAGCCCTTGCGCGAGTGGGCGTCGTGGCTGATGGTGATGAGGTCGGCATCCGAGTCATAGCGGATGGTGTGGATGCCAGGCACTTCGCCCCGGCGGTAAGAAACAATGGGCAGCAAAGCCTCCCCAAGCCCCTCCGAAGGAGGGGGTGTCTGGTTACCGGAAGCAGCGGAATTATGTAATTCAACATCCCCTCCTTCGGAGGGGCTTGGGGAGGCCTCGAGATGCCCTTCCCATCCTTTGATGCGGTCAATCTCGGCCACAATCTCCTCGGCCAGCGTGATAGCCGTGCCGCTGGGGTGGTCGAGCTTGTGCACGTGGTGCGTCTCCTCCATCTCCACGTCGTACTGCGGGAACTGGTTCATGATTTTGGCTAAGTAGCGGTTTACGGCCGAGAAGATGGCTACGCCAATAGAGAAGTTCGAGGCCCAGAAGAGGGTGGAGGGTTGAGGGTTGAGGGCGGAGGGAGTGCATGCCTTGCGCACGTCGTCGCCGTGCTCCTTCATCCAGCCCGTCGAGCCCGATACCACCTTCACGCCCTTGGCCCACGCCTTCAGGTAGTTGCCGTAGGCCACCTGCGGGGTGGTGAACTCAATGGCCACGTCGGCCGATGCAAACTCAGGACTGTCGAAGTCCTGCTGGTTGTCAATGTCGATGATGCTCACAATCTCGTGGCCACGTTCCAGGGCAATCTGCTCAATCATCTTGCCCATCTTGCCGTAGCCTATCAATGCTATTTTCATACCTTTATCTTATTACTTTCTTACCGTTTACTATATAGACGCCCCTTCGCCCAGGCTCACCGACGCGCCGCCCCTGCAGATCAAACATCGTCTCCTTCCTCGTTTGTTGCGATTTCATCGCAACCCCGCTTATGCCCGTCAGGTCGTCGCCCGTGCGGTATCCCCACACCGTGACGCCGCTGTTGGCCAGTGCCGTGAAGGCCACCGTCTTCTTCGTCTGGCTCGGCTCCATCGTCTGCTCCACCATCACGCCCTTGTACACAGTCGTGCCTATCTTGATGTTCACATACGACGTGCCCTCCTCGGCGATGCTCCATGTGCCCGTGCGGCTGCCGCTGATGGTGCCGTCGGCGTGCAGTATAATCTCCTCGGGCGTCGCCAGTTCCTTGTTGGCGTGATCCAGTCCGTACTTATGTATCAGCAGCTGGTAGGTGCCCGCTATCAGTGGCGTGGCCACCTGCTGCGTCGTGGCGATGTCGGCGCTCTTCACCTTCTCGCCCGTGTACTCGAAGGGCGCGGCCACGAGCCAGCCGTTCTGGTTCTGGAACACCTGGTGGACGCGCACCTGATGGCCCTCGCCGCCGTTCTGGAAGCGGCTGTGATAGATCAGGTACGTGCGCCCGTCCTCGGCGGCGATGATGGAGTTGTGGCCCTGCGCCCGCTCACCGTCAGTGGCAATCATGTCGCCCCACTTTCCGTAGGCACCGAAGATGTTCACGCCGCGCGTGTCGGCACCGGGGCCGAAGTTCAGCGCGTAGTTCTGGAAGATGGCATTCTTACCTTGCGCATCGACGTAGGGACCGTCGGGCTTCCTCGAGCGGAACACGCGCATCTGGTAGCCGCCCTTCTGCTCCAGTCCGCCGTAGGTGACGAACAGGAAGTAGTAGTCGCCGATATGTTCGATATACGAGGCCTCGCCCGACACGTAGTAGCCGCCCGCCACCTTCTTGCCGAAGTAGGGGTCGCTGGTCACGCCGTCGGTCGAGCCGCCCGTCGAGGGATATTTCACGTCGTAGTCGCGCAGACCGGTGTTCTCGTCGAGCTCCAGCATCCAGATGCCGCCGCTCCACGAGCCGTACGACATCCAGAGCCGTCCGTCTTCGTCGTAGAACACGCAGGGGTCGATGCAGTGCGGCCAGCGGCGACCCCAGTTGCTGCCGGTGTTATAGCGGCCGGGCAGACTGTTCTGCGTGCCGATGGCCAGCTCGAGGTCGGTATTCTTATAGTTGAGGCTTGCGGGTGCGCCAGCCACGTTGAAGCCGCTGATGACGACCGGAGCCTGATAGACGTAGGGGCCCGCAATGTTCTTCGACGTCAGCAGGATGATGCTCGAGTTCCAGTGAGGCCCGTTGATGCTCAGGTACATGCACCACAGCTGCAGCACGGGGTTGTAGATGACGTCGGGCGCCCACATGTTGCCGTTGACGCTATAGTCGCCGTAGGCTGCCGACCATGCCTGAGCGTCGAACTTCAGCTCGCGCTCCTCGCCGCCCACGGTGACCGTCTTCGTCATGTTCGTCACGAAGGCTTTCTCGTTGGCTACGTTGCTCACCGTCGTGCCCGCACTGTTCACTGTGCCCCACAGCGAATTGACAGCCGACCAGTTCATCATGTCCTTCGAGCGGGCTGTGGCGCGGTGCGATCCGAAGATGTAGTAGAATTGCGAGTTTGGCACCCACACCACCGACGGGTCGTGGACACTCACACGATTCAGCGTATAACCGCTGGCAGGCACACTCGCTGCCAGCGCCAACACCGACACAAACAAGAGGATAGAATGCTTCATCTGCTTCATTTTGTTCTGTCGTTCGACGACTCTTAAAGATATTTGGTTGCAAAATTACACATATTTTTCGAAAAACCTTGCAGAATTACCTTTTTTTAGTATCTTTGCCGACAAAAACGAGCGATTCTGGCTTATGGAGATACTCCTGCACTACACTTGGAAGCACAAGATGCTGCCGCTGAAAGAGTTGACGACAACCGACGGCCGCGAGGTGGAAATCATCGACCCGGGACTGCACAACCGCAACGCCGGGCCCGACTTCTTCAATGCCAAGGTGCGCATTGGCGGCACCCTCTGGGTGGGCAACGTCGAGATTCACGACCGCGCTTCCGACTGGTACCAGCACGGCCACGACGGCGACCCGCGCTACGACAACGTCGTGCTCCACGTCTGCGAGGTGGCCGATACCGACGTGCGCACCTCCGACGGCCACTACATCCCGCAGCTGCAGCTCAGCGTGCCCCAGCAGGTGCGCGATAATTACGACGAGCTGCTGCGCACCGACCAGTACCCGCCCTGCTACAAGATTATCCCCGACCTCAGCGCACTCACCGTCCACGCCTGGATGGCAGCATTGCAGACCGAGCGTTTAGAGCGCAAGACCGACGACATTCGCCGTCGTGCCGAGCAGTGTGGCGGCTCGTGGGAGGATGCCTACTTCGTCACGCTGGCCCGTAACTACGGCTTCGGCATCAACAGCGAAGCCTTCGAGCAGTGGGCGCTCAACGTGCCCATGAACGCCGTGGCCCACCACCGCGACGACCTCTTCCAGATAGAGGCAATCTTCCTCGGACAGGCCGGACTCCTCGAGCTCGACACTGTGCCCAAGCACTGCCAGCAGGACGCCCTCAACGACGGCTACCTGGCCCGTCTGCGCAACGAGTACCAGTATCTGGCCCATAAGTTCTCGATGCAGCCGATGGATGCCCGCCAGTGGAACTTCCTGCGCCTGCGGCCCCAGAACTTCCCCCACATCCGTCTGGCCCAGCTGGCCAATCTCTACTACGAGGGGCGGGTCGGTCTGAGCCAGCTCATCGACTGCAAGACCGTCGACCAGCTGAAGACGCTGCTCGCCACCCACGTCACGCCCTACTGGGAGACCCACTACGCCTTCGGCTCACAGAGCACGAAGAACGCCAAGCGCCTCAGTGCCAGCTCCATCAACGTGCTCATCATCAACACGGCCATCCCCGTGCTCTTTGCCGTGGGCCGCCATCGCCAGAAGGAGGAGCTCTGCGACCGTGCCTTCGACCTGCTCGAACAGCTGCGCCCCGAGCAGAACCACATCATCCGCCTTTGGCAGGAGTGCGGACTGCCCGTCGGGTCGGCCGGCGACTCACAGGCTCTCATCCAGCTGAAGCGCGAATACTGTGACCGCCGCGACTGTCTGCGCTGCCGCATCGGCTACGAATACCTGAAAAAGGGAGTCCCCGCCCGCCTATGATTGCCAATCGCACTTTTGAACCGACACTTCCTACACTTCCTGCACCTGGACCCGCTCTGGGATTTATTCATTGGCGGTGAACAAATAAAAGGCGCCGGGTTTTGCGCAAAACCCGGCGCCTTTTTGGCAAAACCCGGCGCCTTTTGTCAAAGACCCTACACCTTATCCGACACCTGACCTCAGAGACTGTTCCACCGGCTTAGGGGGATTTCTGTAAATTCGCCAGAAGATGCGCCGCTCTCCGGAGAGCGCAAATACATACCTTAGGTGTAGGAAGTGTAGGAAGTGTCGGTTGTTTCTTTTTCTTCGCCTTACACCGCGCGCGCACGAGAACTACCCGACCGTCCCTTCGAGCGACACCGACAGCAGCTTCTGCGCCTCGACGGCAAACTCCATCGGCAGCTTTTGCAGCACCTCCTTGGCGTAGCCGTTGACAATGAGGCCGACAGCCTGCTCGGTAGGGATGCCGCGCTGGTTGCAGTAGAAGAGCTGGTCCTCTGAGATTTTCGAGGTCGTGGCCTCGTGCTCGAAGATGGCCGTGTCGTTGTGCACGTCCATGTAGGGGAACGTGTGGGCACCGCAGTTGCTGCCAAGGAGCAGCGAGTCGCACGACGAGTAGTTGCGGGCACCGTCGGCAGTGGCTGTGGCGCGCACCAGTCCGCGGTACGAGTTCTGCGAGTGGCCGGCTGAGATGCCCTTCGAGATGATAGTCGACTTGGTGTTGCGGCCGATGTGTATCATCTTTGTGCCTGTGTCGGCCTCCTGGTAGTTGTTGGTGACGGCCACGGAGTAGAACTCCGCCACGCTGTTGTCGCCGCGCAGGATGCACGACGGGTATTTCCACGTGAGGGCCGAGCCCGTCTCCACCTGCGTCCACGACAGCTTCGAGTCGACGCCGTCGAGCAGGCCGCGCTTCGTCACGAGGTTCAGCACGCCGCCGCGGCCGTGCTCGTCGCCGGGGTACCAGTTTTGGACGGTGGAGTACTTCACCTCGGCACGGTCCTTGACGATGATCTCGACGATGGCCGCGTGCAGCTGGTTCTCGTCGCGCATAGGGGCGGTGCAGCCCTCAAGGTAGGAGACGTAGCTGTCGTCGTCGGCCACAATGAGCGTTCGCTCAAACTGGCCGGTGTTGCGGGCGTTGATGCGGAAGTAGCTGCTTAGCTCCATCGGGCAGCGCACGCCCTTGGGAATGTAGACGAACGACCCGTCGCTGAAGACGGCGGAGTTGAGCGCGGCAAAGAAGTTGTCCTTATAAGGCACCACCGACCCTAAGTACTGGCGCACCAGGTCGCCGTGCTCCTTGATGGCCTCGCCGATGGAGCAGAAGATGACGCCCTTCTCGCGCAGCTTCTCCTTGAATGTGGTCTTCACTGAGACGGAGTCCATGATGGCATCGACGGCGGTGTTGCCGCTAAGGGCGAGACGCTCCTCGAGGGGGATGCCGAGTTTGTCGAAGGTCTTCTCGAGCTCGGGGTCGATAGTCCCCTCCGCACCTCCCCCCGCAGGGCTGGCTTTCTTCACCGTCGGGTCGGCGTAGTAGGAGATGGCCTGGTAGTCGATAGGTGGAACGTGGACGTGGCCCCACTTCGGCTCCGTCTGCTCCTGCCAGTAGCGGAAGGCGCGGAGGCGGAAGTCGAGCATCCACCCGGGCTCGCCCTTCTTGGCTGAAATGAGCCGGACGACGTCTTCGTTCAGCCCTTTCTCTATGATTTCCGTATGCACGTCGGTGGTGAAGCCGAACTCATATTTCTGTTCGGCGATGCGACGCACAAGTTCGTTGTTCTCGTTAGTTTCCATGAGTCTTCATATATTTGATGGCGAGCATCGTCAGGTCGTCGCTCTGCTCGGCATTGCCCACGAAGCGGTGGACGGACGTGTCCATTTCCCCTACTATAGCGGCTGGCTGGCCTGTATCCTCGCCAGTGAACGAATTAGCCACATCGATGATACGCTGTTCGCCAAACTGGGCATGCGTGACGTCTTCGGCCTCGTTGAGTCCGTCGGTATAGAGGAAGATGGTTGACTGGGGTTCCAATTCTATTTGTTGGCAGGTAAACGTCCAGTCGTTCACGATGCCGATGGGAAGGTTGGGGTCGCAGGGCAGCAGGCTGACGTTGCGGCTGACGATTAGCGGCGAATTATGACCGGCATTGCAGTAGTGCAGCAGACCCGAGTGAAGGTCGATCACACCGACGAAGAGCGTGACGAACATACTCGTCTCGTTACCGTCGGCCATGGCCTTGTTGAGGGTCTTGACTATGTGGTGCGGCTCTGCCACATGGGCAGAAATGTTGCGGAACAGCGAGCGGGTGACCGCCATCACGAGTGAGGCGGGTACGCCCTTGCCCGAGACGTCGCCGATGCAGAAGAACAGCTGTTCGTCGCGGATGAAGAAGTCGAACAGGTCGCCGCCCACGTCCTTGGCCGGCGTCAGCGTGCCGTAGATGTCGATGTCGTCGCGCTCGGGGTAGGGCGGGAACGTCTTCGGCAGCATCGACATCTGTATGTCGTGGGCCACCCTCAGCTCGTTCTCGATGGCGGCCTTCGAGGCGGTGGTCTTCTTGAGTTCGTCAACGTAATCGGAGAGTGAGTGCTGCATGCCCTCGAACGAGTCGCGCAGCAGGCGTATCTCGTCGTTGTGCTTGATGCGGGGCAGGGGCGTATTGAAGTTTCCCTTGGCCACCTCGCCTGCCGAGTCGGCCAGCTTCTTCAGCGGATTGGTAGCGCGCTTGATGATGATGCGGCCCACGATGCGCGTTACCAACAGGGCGATGGCAATAAGTATCAGCATGACGGTGCCCGTGACCATGCCTATGCCGTCGACCAGCATTCTGGGCACGGCCAGGGCTATCGACCAACTGGTACCCTCAACGGGCTCGTAGAACATGTAGGCGTTGTAGCCGTCAAAGTCGAAGTATTCAAAGTGGGCGGGCTCTCCCTCTGCATCGCTGTAGAATCCCCTGTTGCCTGCCGCCATTCTGCGGCCTATTTCATCGTCGATGGTGTCGGCAGTTGCCTTGGCACACTCGAAGTAGTTGCCCTTGATGACGAGACTGGTGTCGGGATGGGCTATGTAAGAACCGTCCTTGTCGATGATGAAGTTGTAGGAGAAGAGCCGCCACCGACGGTCCCTCATTTCTTCCAGTCCGGCATTGCCAGAGCCGCTAATCTCGTGGGGATCACTGCCTATATAGACGCTGAAAGAATTTCCCTCATAGTCCATGCCCCTGATACGCTTTCCGCTGAACCAGCCCAGCGACAGGTCGGCACCGACGACGGCCACCGTCCGGCCCTGCTTGTCGTGGACGGGCATCAGCCAGGCCACGAGCGGTATGGAGTCGGTAGCGTCGAAGAACGGCTTCGACCAATAGCTGCTGTCAGCCTTCATGGCCTTGGTGAACCACTCGGCCTTCAGGTAGTCATGGGCGGCATCGCCGACGAAGCGCCTCTCTACCTGTCCGCTGTCGCCCTTGACGACGAGCGGACAGAACCAGCGGCCTTTCTGGGGGTAGTAGTCGGCCACGAAACTGATGCCACAGCTGCGCACATGCGGATTGCCGGTGACAATCTGCTCCATGATGTCCGCCATCTTGTCGGGCTGGCCAAGGTTGTCTTCTATCTGCGCGCGGTGGTTGATGGTGCCGAGCGCGACTTCCTGGGTGATGGCCCTGATGCTGGAATGGCTGACCGCCAGGTAACTCTTGTAGAGATCCTGCTCCTCTTCCTTGATGAGGCCGTCGGCCAGCTTGTAGATGTAGTATGAGGCGAGAGCCATCACAATAAGCTGCGTGAGGGCAATCCCCCACGTCAGCCGTTTTGCGAAAGAGCGTATCTTACCCTTCTTCTGCTTCACTTCTTACTCCTTAGAGTTTCTGCTCCACCTCAATCTCGGTGAAGGTCTCGATGATGTCGCCCACCTCGATGTCGTCCCAGTTGACGAGCGAGATACCGCACTCCAGGCCCGTAGCCACCTCCTTGGCGTCGTCCTTGTAACGCTTCAGGGCGTCGATGTTGGCGGTGTGGATGACGATACCGTCGCGGATGACGCGGGCCTTGTCCTTGTTGTGCACCTTGCCCTCGGTGACGAGACCGCCGGCCACGGTGCCCACCTTCGAAATCTTGAACACCTGCTTGACCTCGATCTCGCCGGTGACGATTTCCTTCTTCACCTTGTCGAGCATGCCCTGCATGGTAGACTTCACCTCGTCGATGGCGTCGTATATAATAGAATAGGTGTTGATCTCCACACCCTCGCGCTCGGCCAGGCGGCGGGCGTCGGCCGACGGGCGTACCTGGAAGCCGACGATGATGGCATCGGAGGCCGAAGCCAGCATGACGTCGTTCTCGCTGATCTGGCCGACGGCCTTGGCGATGACGTTGACCTGCACCTTCTCGGTCGAGAGCTTGATGAACGAGTCGCTGAGGGCCTCGATACTACCGTCGGTGTCGCCCTTGACGATGATGTTCAGCTCGTGGAACTCGCCGAGTGCGATGCGGTGCGACAGTTCGTCGAGGCCGAGCTTCGTCGTCGTGCGCAGGCTCTGCTCGCGCTGCAGCTGTGTACGCTTGTTGGTGATTTCGCGCGCCTCCTGCTCGGTCTCCATGATGTGGAACGAGTCGCCGGCGGTCGGTGCGCCGTTCAAGCCGAGGATGATGGCGGGCTCGGCGGGACCGGCCTGCTCGATGCGCTGGTTGCGCTCGTTGAACATGGCCTTGATGCGGCCGTAGCTCGTTCCGGCGACGACGATGTCGCCCTGCTTCAGCGTACCGTTAGAGACGAGCACCGTCGACACGTAGCCGCGGCCCTTGTCGAGCGAACTCTCGATGATAGAGCCCGTAGCCTTGCGGTTGGGGTTGGCCTTCAGGTCGAGCATTTCGGCTTCGAGCAGCACCTTTTCGAGCAGCTCGTCGACGCCGATGCCCTTCTTGGCCGAAATCTCCTGACACTGGTACTTACCGCCCCAGTCCTCGACCAGCAGGTTCATGTTGGCCAGGTCCTCGCGTATCTTGTCGGGGTTGGCACCCGGCTTGTCAATCTTGTTGATGGCAAACACCATCGGCACGTTGGCAGCCTGGGCGTGGGCGATGGCCTCCTTGGTGGTAGGCATCACCGAGTCGTCGGCGGCAACGATGATGATGGCGATATCCGTCACCTGGGCACCACGGGCACGCATGGCGGTAAAGGCCTCGTGACCCGGCGTGTCGAGGAAGGTGATGCGGCGGCCGTCCTTCAGCTTCACGTTGTAGGCACCGATGTGCTGCGTGATGCCGCCGGCCTCACCGGCGATGACGTTGGTGTTGCGTATGAAGTCGAGCAGCGACGTCTTACCGTGGTCGACGTGACCCATGACGGTGACGATGGGGGCGCGGCTGACGAGATCGTTCTCATCGTCCTCCTCCTCGGTAATGGCATTCTGAACCTCAGCCGAGACGTACTCGGTGGTGAAGCCGAACTCGTCGGCTACGATGTTGATGGTCTCTGCGTCGAGGCGCTGGTTGATGCTCACCATGATGCCGATAGACATACAGGTACCGATGACCTGATTGACGCCGACGTTCATCATCGTGGCCAGCTCGCTGACGGTCACAAACTCCGTCAGCTTCAGCACCTTCGACTGAGCTGCCTCGGCTGCCATCTCCTCGCTGATGCGCTCCTGTACGGCGTCGCGCTTCTCGCGGCGGTACTTGGCACCCTTCTTGTTCTGGTTCTTCGTGGTCAGACGGGCCAGCGTCTCCTTGACCTGGCGTGCCACGTCCTCCTCGTTCACCTCGAGCGGCTTCTGCGGGCGGTTCTTGTTCTTCTTGTTCTTGCCGCCACCCTGCTGCTGTTGCTGCTGGTTGGTGTCGCCCTTCGGCTTGTTCTTCTTATTCTTGTTCTGGCTGTCGTTCTTGGCCTCGGCCTCGATGTCGACGCGCTCCTTGCCAATGCGCACGCGCTTCTTCTTCTCGCTGCGCTGCTGGGCCAGCTTCTCCTCGCGCTCCTTCTTCTTCTCCTCCTTCGACTTCTTCTTCGGGCGGGTACTCTGGTTCAGCGCGTCGAGATCGATCTTGCCGAGCACGTTCACCTTCGGGGCCAGCTTGGCCTCGCTCTTCAGCGTGAACACCTTGGGACCCGTCTCGGCAGGCTGGTCGGCGGGCTTGGCAGGCTCTTCAGCAGGAGCCGCTTTCTCGTTGGCGACAGCAGGTGCCGGTTCTTTCACGGTCTTTGTCTCGGTCTTGGGGGCCGCTTCCTCTTTCTTTTCGGGTTCGGCAGGTTTGGAAACCTCCTTCACGGGAGTGTCGGCAGGCTTCGTGGCAGCTTCAATCTTGGCCTCGGGCTTTTTGGGCTCCTCGGGTTTCTTTTCTTCCTTCGCCGGACTCACGGCAGCAGTCTCAGGCTTGGGAGCTTTTTCTGAAACGACAGGCGACGGGGGTGTGGCCGGGCGCTTGTTAAGGCTGTCCAGGTCAATCTTTCCAAGTGGCTTGAACTGCTGGCGGGGCTCCGGCTTCAGGACTTCCTCTTCTTTCTTCTTCTGTTCTTTATCTTTCTTTTTCGGGAAAATCTTCTCGGCTTGCTTCTTGATGGCCTTGTCACCATTGAACTCGTTGACCAGCGCCTCGTATTGCTCGTCGCTGATCTTTGTGTTTGTGGTGATGTCATCCTTCACCTCGCCGAGGCGATTTTTCTTTTTCAGGAAATCAACTGCCGTTTGAAGTCCTATGTTCAGTTCTGATAGTACTTTATTTAATCTTACTCCCATTCTTGTTGCTGTTGGGTGTTAGTTGTTGGTTGTTGGTTTTGTGTTATGGCATTGGATGTTCCGAACATGGGGGATTGATGAATAGCCACACCCTTTAGGCTATCATCCAACACCCATCACCCAGCACCTTGACGTTTATTCGAACTCGGCCCTCAGGATGTTCAGCACCTCGTCGACGGTCTCCTCCTCGAGGTCGGCCTTCTCGATGAGCATCTCGCGCGGAGCATTGAGCACAGCCTTGGCCGTGTCAAGACCGATGGCCTTGATGGAGTCGATGATCCACTGGTCGATCTCGTCGGAGAACTCGTCCAGATAGATGTCCTCGTCCTCGGTTCCCTCGCTGACGACGCGGAACACGTCGATGGTGTGCTCTGTCAGCATAGAAGCCAGCTTGATGTTCATACCGCCCTTACCGATAGCCAGGCTCACCTCCTCAGGCTGCAGGTAGACCTCGGCCTTGTGGTTCTCCTCGTCGAGCGTGATGCTGCTGACCTTGGCCGGCGACAGCGCACGCTGGATGAAGAGCTGGGTGTTGCTGGTGTAGTTGATGACGTCGATGTTCTCGCCGCCAAGCTCGCGGACGATGCCGTGGACGCGGCTGCCCTTCACGCCGACGCAGGCACCCACCGGGTCGATGCGCTCGTCGTAGCTCTCGACGGCAATCTTGGCACGCTCGCCCGGCATGCGGGCCACGCGCTTGATGGTGATCAGACCGTCGTTGATCTCGGGAACCTCAGCCTCCAACAGGCGCTCCAGGAAAACTGGGCTGGTGCGTGAGAGGATGATACGCGGGTTGTTGTTCTCGTTCTGAACCTCCTTGACGATGGCGCGCACGGTCTCGCCCTTGTGGTAGTTGTCGGCGGGAATCTGCTCCGACTTCGGCAGGTGCAGCTCGTTGCCCTCGTCGTCCATCAGCAGCACTTCGCGCTTCCACATCTGGTAGACCTCGCCGCTGACAACGGTGTTCACCTTGTCCTTGTACTTCTGGTACAGCGAGTCGTGCTCAAGCTCCAGAATCTTCGAGGCCAGCGTCTGGCGCAGGTTCAGGATGGCGCGGCGGCCGAACTTCTGGAAGTCCACCTCCTCAGAAACCTCTTCGCCCACCTCGTAGTCGGGCTCAATCTTCTGGGCCTCGCTCAGGGCTATTTCCTTGTTCTCGTCCTTGACCTCACCGTCCTCAACCACAATGCGGTTGCGGTGGATTTCGAAGTCGCCCTTGTCGGGGTTTACGATCACGTCGAAGTTCTCGTCCGACCCGAACATCTTGGCGATGACGTTGCGGAAGCTTTCCTCGAGCACGCTGACCAGTGTGGTGCGGTCGATGTTCTTCGTCTCTTTAAATTCCTGAAAGGTCTCAATCATCGATGGGCCTTTCGCATCTTTCTTTGTTGCCATTTATTATTGTTTTTTATTTGAATGCTAACAGGTATTTCACCGACTTCACCTCATCCATGGAAAAGGTCTTGTCGGTGTCGACAATAACAGGGCGCTTCTTGCCCTCAACGGTCTGCTTCTCCTGGACGGTAATGGTAAAGTTGCGGTCTTCGACAGCCTTGAGAATGCCTTTCTGCTTCTGGCCGTCCAGCTGCAGCACCTCCACCTCGTCGCCGATGTGGTTCTTGTACTGCTGCTCTACCTTGAAGGGCTGGCCGAGACCCGCTGAGCCCACTTCCAGCTCATAGTCGCCGAGTTCGTCGCCCAGCTTTTCCTGCAGGAACCGGCTCAGTTCGGCGCAGTCTTCAATCCAGACGCCGTCGGCATGGTCGATTTCGATTACGATACGGTCGTCGGCACCGAAAATAATGTCTACCAGGAAGTAGTCGTTGCCTTGCAGCCACTCTTCCACAAATGTCGTTACAACTTCTTTGTTAATCATCTAATCATGTTAATTATAATGCAAATGAGAGACCCTTCCGGGCCTCTCATTCCACTGAACGGGTGCAAAGGTACGAAGATTTTCTTAAACCGCCAAACTTTTGCGCCGTTTTTTTAGGCGATGGCGTCGAATACGGTCATCGGTGACTTCTTTTTGAGTGCGACGGGAGCCGACGCCTTCTTGGGAAGCTGGATGGCTGATGTCGTCGCCTTGGCTTTCTTGGGCGTCAGCAGCCTGCGGTATTCGTCGGGCGACTGCAGCAGGCGGATGGCCTCCTTCAGCTGCTTGTCGTGCTGCAGGCCGGCCTCAATGCTGCCTGCCTGATAGTAGTAGGCGGCAATGATGTCGAGCTCCAGCATCTGGCGCAGAATGTCCTCGTGCTTGTCGATGTCGGTGGCCACGTCGTGCTTCAGCTTGCTCTCCAACAGGTCGAAGGCTTCCTTGGCCTGCTCGTAGTAGCCCTCAGCCTTGGCCGTGCTGACAAGCTCCTTCAGCTGCTTCTGGCTCACGGGGTCGTAGGTGAAGCCGCTTTTGACGACGCACTGCTTGAAGTCGTTGAAGTCGGTATCCGAGAGGTGGAACTCCCGTGGCGGCGCTATCGTAGGATGTTTGCTAATATAGTCGACCACCCAGTCGAACATCACCTCGGTGGAGTCCTGGCCCGAGGCCGAGAGATAGTAGGCAATGTTGGGGATGGTGTCGTTGCGCACCTCGACATCGGGCTTGATACCGCCGCCGTCGCGCACCTCACGACCGGCACGTGTGTAGAACACATGTGTCAGTGAGTCGGCTACACGTTCGCGGTAGCCGCCTGTTCCGTCGCGGCGGTAGTTGATGGCTTGGATACAGCGCCCGCTGGGTATGTAGTACTTTGAGGTGGTCACCTTCAGGTTGGTGTTGTAAGGCATGTCGAACGGCACTTGCACCAGTCCCTTCCCGTATGTACGCGTACCTAATATTATTCCACGGTCAAGGTCCTGCAGGGCGCCGCTGGTAATTTCGCTGGCCGAGGCCGTCTCGCCATTGACCAGTACCACCAGCGGAATCACCGTGTCGACTGGTTCCAGCCGGGTCTTGTAGGCGTGGTTGGCCTGACTGATCTTGCCACGGTTCTCGACGATGGGCTGGTCTTTGCCCACCCAGAGGTTCACTATGTCGACAGCCTCCATCTCGGAGCCGCCGCCGTTGCTGCGCAGGTCGAAGACGAGCGACGTGGCGCCCTGCTTCTTCAGGTCGACGAAGGCACGGCGCACCTCCTTGGCACAGCCCTCTGTAAACTGGTTCAGGTTAATGTAGCCGACGCCGCCCTCCAGCAGGCCGTAGTAGGGCAGTTCCGGCAGTTTGATGGCGCGGCGCGTCAGTTTGAAGTTCATCTTCTTACCCGTCGTCGGGCGCAGGACCTTCACCACGAAGTTGGTGCCGGCATCGCCGCGCAGATGACTGCTGACGTAGCTCACGTCCTTGTCGGTCACCAGCGAGTCGTCGATGCTCAGTATGATGTCGCCTTTTTTCAACCCCACCTCAGAGGCAGGCATGTTCTCGTAAGGCTCGTCGACCACCACCCGCTTCAGCTTCTGATGGTAGCGTATGAGGGCACCTATGCCGGCATACTTGCCCGTGAGCATCATCTTCAGGTTCTTGCCCTCGCTCTCGGAGTAGTATTCGGTGTAGGGGTCCAGCGAACGGAGCATGGCCTTGATGCCCGTCCCGATTACCTCGCCGGGGTTCAGGGTGTCAACGTATGTCAAGTCCAGATTCTTGTAGAGCTGGTTGAAGATGTCTAAGTTCTTGGCTACTTCGAGGTTATGGTTCTTCTGTGCACTGCCTGTCAGCGCGAGCAGCAGCAGGAACAGGGGAGCGAAATATCTTTTCATCATCACGGTCTTATTAGTCTATGAAGGACTGCAAAGTTACGCATTATTGCAAGAATAAAAGAATAAAAGCGGGAATATTTTTCGTTTTTTATGTTTTTTGTGCTATCTTTGCACGCGAAACCAATAAAAACAATGCGATGAAGACTTTTAAGCAACTACTGATGATTGTCATGACCTCAATTGCAATGACTGCTACGGCCCAGCAGGGCAAAACCCTCAACCTCTGGCCCGACGGGGCGCCCAACACCAATGGGAACCTGACCGACACGGCGCGGGTAAGCATCTTCCTGCCCAATGCGAAGAAAGCGACGGGGCGCGCCGTCGTCATCTGCCCTGGCGGCGGCTATACCCACCTCGCCATGCAGCATGAGGGTACCGACTGGGCACCGTTCTTCAACCGTCAGGGCATTGCTGTCGTCGTGCTGAAATACCGTATGCCCCGCGGCAACTACGAAGTGCCCGTCAGCGATGCCGAGGAGGCCATCAGGCTGGTGCGCCGTAATGCCAAGGAGTGGCACATCGACCCCCAGCAGGTGGGCATCATGGGAAGTTCGGCCGGCGGGCACCTGGCCTCAACCGTCGCAACGCAGTCAAAGGGCGATGCCGCTCCCAACTTCCAGATTCTGTTTTATCCCGTCATTACGATGGACCCCACCTATACCCACATGGGGTCGCACGACAACCTCTTGGGCAAAAGTCCCAAGAAGAAGCTGGAGCGGCAGTACAGCAGTGAGCAGCAGGTTACACGTGCCACGCCCCGGGCCTTTATCGCCCTGAGCGACGATGACGGAGCCGTGCAGCCTGCCAACGGCGTGAACTATTATCTGGAGTGCTGTCGCCACGACGTGCCAGCCTCGCTGCACGTCTATCCCACCGGTGGCCACGGATGGGGCTACCGCGAGTCGTTCGTGTACCATATTGAGATGGTGCTCGAACTGAAAGCCTGGCTGCAGACGTTCTAAAGCAGAGCCCTGATTTCTGCGTCCAGATCCTTCATCTGGCTTGACCGTTTCACGAGGTTGTTCTGGCGGTCGATGAGGAAGAATTCGGGCAGTGACGGAACATTATACGACACGAGGAGCGGCGAGCTCAGACCCTCGGCGTCGCGCACGCTAATCCAAGGCAGTGCATCAGTCATCTGCTTCCAGAAGTGCTCATCCTCGTCGAGCGACACCTGGAAGATTTCCAGCCCCTGAGCGTGGTATTTGTTATAGTACTCACGGAGCGAGAGGATACGCTTCGGCGAGTCGGCCAGTCCGAAGATGTGGAAGTCGAGCAGCACGACCTTGCCTTTTTGGTCGGTCAGACGTTGTATGCGGCCGTGGTTATCGGTCAGCTGAACCTCTATCACGCCCGACTCTACAATCTTGCTTTGGTCGATGGCCTGAGCCTGTCGTCGTGACTCCATGATACGCACATTCTTCATGCCTTCGATGGCAATGTTGTGCAGGTTTTCGCCACGCTCGGCACCGGGGTGGAACGTGTCCCAGCTGGTTGCCACGGCGGCAAACACCTTGATGTCGTCGGCATTGTTCTTGGGGTCGAAGATGAGCCACGGTCCTAATGTCTGGAACAGGGCGAAGTAGGAGTAGCTCTGGTAGGGTTCTTTAAAGATATAGTCGCGCTTCACTTCCTCCTTGTATGTGTTCAGCATGCGCTGCAGCGAGTCGCGAAGTTCGTCGTTCGACAGGGTGCCGCCGCCTTCGAGAGCGATGACGCGCTCCTGCAGGTCAATCTGCTTCAGGGCCAGCTCCTTGATTTTCTGGTTGTTCTCCGAGCCGCTGACCTCGTAGACGGTGCTCATCTGCGGATAGCGTGCCTTGATGGTGACAGTCTCGGTCGAGTCGATGGCTACATTGACAATCTGGTCGCCGATGCGCAGTCGGTAGAACTCTGGTGCCTCGGGAGCCTCGCCGCTGAACTCAAACCGCCCGTCGGCGGTGAGCGTCGTCTGGCCAGCCTCCTCAATGCCGTTCAGTCCGACGTGCTCGAAGTACAGTACGGAGTCCTTGGCGCCGGCCACTTCGCCCTCAACGTGGAACTTGTTGCTGTCGCAGGCAGCCATCATTGCCGCTGCGACGCCTATCATCAGTATCTTTGTGGTCTTCATCTTTGTGCTTCGTCTTGATTGCTGTTCGGGGGTCCGCCTCTCTACGCCTGTCAGCGCAGTTCCAGAATAAAGCGGGTGCCCTTGCTGTATTCAGGGTCAACCGTCAGGTCGCCCTTCATCTTCAGCGCCATCTGCTTGCAGATAGGCAGACCGAGACCGTCACCCTTGGCGAGGTCGTGGACTTTGAGGAACGGCTTGAAGATGTCCTCGCGCTGATCCTCGGGAATGCCGCTGCCCGTGTCGGTCACCATGATCTGGTTTGTGTGGGGGCCGCGCTTCTTGAACGTCAACTTGATGGTTCCACCTTCGGGAGTAAACTCGGCGGCGTTGCCGAGCAGGTGGCTGACGATGTGGGTCACGTATTCCTTGTTTAATTTGACGCTCATCTTTGGTGCGTCCACCGTCAGCGTGACACCTTTCTTCACTTTTCCGCGAATCTGGCCGATGAGTTCCTCGCAGAACGGCTGAATCTGTGTATCCTCCTTCTCCACGGCGTCGTCGGCGGTATTTTCAATCTCCGACAGTGTCTGGATATGGTCGGTGAACTGTTGCAGGGCACGAACCTCAGGCAGGTGGTTGTCAAGCTTCTGCAGTGTAGGAGCCATCTGTGTAGAGATGTTGCTGATGAACTTTGCCTTCAGGGCATTGCTTTCGTTGGCCAGCTGGATGACGTTCTTCTGCTTGCGGCTCAAGACGATATAGCGCAGCAGCACAACGGCACCGATGGCCAGTGCAGCAGCCAGGGCCAAGGCCAGGATGCCAAGTCCGATGATGGTGGCCCAGCGCGTCGAGAGCGAGCTGTCCTTGTCGACGATGGTAGCCTGCTGAGTGGCTATTTGCTCCTTCAGCGCCCCAATCTCGTCGGCCACCTTCTGGGCGTTTGCCGAGTCTTTCCAGGCGATGTAGTTGCTGTACGACTGCGCCACCATGTTGGCATTGCCCGACTTACGGCCGTTTTCTATCAGTGTCTTGTAGACCTCGTCCACCTTGCCATACTCCTTCTGCTTGGTCAGTTTGTCAGCCATCTGCTTGAACACGGCGTTGCCCTGTGCGGTCAGCCCGAAGGTGTAATAGTAGATGGCCTTGTTGTAAAGCAGGTCGTCCTTGATGTGCTCGTCGCCCGACTGGTTGGCAAAGGCTTCGAGGCGTCCCAGCTGCTCCAGGGCACTGGGACTGCGGCGCATCTTGATATACATCTGCATGCGCTCCTTGGTGGTCAGGTAGTGGAGGGCGGCCTTGCCGGCGGCATCGAGCTTGCTGGCCACGATGGTCTGGTCGGCACGGCGCAGCAGGTCGAAGGCTTCCTGGTAGAAGTTCTCCTTGTAATAGAGAGCCGTGGCCTTGACGGCACACTCCACGCCGGGTTTCACCTGCCCCTTGTTGGCGTAGTCGTTGAAGGCATGGATGAACGTCGAGCGAGCCTTGGCAATCTCTTTGTTCTGGTCAATGGCTTCTGCTTTCTGGTGAAGTTCGCTTTTCTGTGTTTCCTGTGCCCTGACGAGAGGTGTTGACAGGAGCAGGCATGCGAGTAATATGAATGCTTTTCTACTCATAATGTTATTTGTTATTGTTGTCTTTCTCAATTAATACGACGGCGTAGGCCGAGATGCCCTCCTCGCGACCGGTGAAGCCGAGGCGTTCAGTGGTGGTGGCCTTGATGCTGACGTTGTCGGGGTCGGTGCCGATGATGCCGGCCAGACACTGCTGCATCTGCGGGATGTGCGGGTTCATCTTCGGCCGCTCGGCGCAGATGGTGGCGTCGAGGTTGACGAAGCGGTAGCCTTTCTGGGCTATCAGTTCGATGGTCTTCTCCAAGATAATCTTGCTGTCCATGCCGTCGGTCTCGGCGGCCGTGTCTGGGAAGTGGTAGCCGATGTCGCGCATGTTGGCAGCACCGAGCAGTGCGTCGCAGATGGCGTGTATCAGCACGTCGGCGTCGCTGTGGCCGAGCAAGCCCAGCCTGTGCTCAATCTTGATGCCGCCCATCCACAGTTCCCGGTCGGGAACCAGCTGGTGGACGTCGTAGCCCATTCCTACTCTTATCATTTGAACAAGTCTTTAAGTCCGTCCATGTCGAAGGCGAGGGTGAAGCGGAGCGTCTGGTCGAGGGGGTTCGAGCGGGCGGTCGAGATGACGTAGCCCACGTCGAGCGAGAAGACGCTCATGCGGAAGCCGCCACCGACGGTAAAGTATTTTAGGTTACCCTTCGACTCGGCCTGGTGGTGGTAGCCGGCGCGGATAGAGAACTGGTCGTGGTAGACGTACTCGGCACCCACCGACCACTGAATCTCGTCCATCTCCTCCTTGAAGCCGCCGGGGGCGTCGCTGAAGCTCTGGAACATACCCTTGATACTTCCCACGTCACTATAGTCGCGGCGCACGCGGTCCTGATATTCAGAGTTGCTCTCGCCCTCCTCCTGGCGGGGCACGGTGGGCACGAGCAGCTTGTTGGCATCGGCTGAGAACGAGAAGCGGTTGTACTCGTCGACCGGCACCATCAGCGAGGCGCCGAGACGCAGGTTGGCGGGAATGAACTGGCTCTCCTCGTCACCGTAGTAGCTGATCTTCGAGCCGATGTTGCGGACGTTCATACCCAGTCCCAGCTGGCACTCACGGCTGCCGAGCATCAAGTAGTTGTTATAGTACATGGCCAGGTCGGCGGCGAAGGCCGAGGCGGGCTTGGAGTCCTCGCTGTAGTCGAAGCGCAGGTCGCTGTAGATCCAGCGGATAGCGGCAGCCAGCGAGAAGCTCTCGCTGAGCATCAGCGAGTAGGCGGCGTCGAGCGACATCTCGTAGGGCCTCACGGTCATGTCGCTGTTCTCGTAGTCGGTATAGACCTCGCCGAGCGAGAAGTAGCGCAGCGAGCCCGAAATGGCCGAGTAGTCGCCGATGCGGTAGTAGCCGGCGACGTAGGCCAGGTCGATGTCGTTGACCAGCTGGCGGAGCCACGGGGTGTAGTTCAGTGCCACGCCGGCTCGGCTGATGCAGAAGGGGTACTTGGCGGGGTTCCAGTACTGTGAGTTGACGTCGGGGTCGGTTGCCACGCCGACGTCGCCCATGCCGGCACCGCGTGCATCGGGTGCAATGGTCTCACTGATGACGGCGTGCTCCACGGGGTTGAAGGTGGTTAGCTTGTCGTCGTCGGGGGCGGCAGCGGCACCGCCGCAGCACAGCGAACAGGCGGTGGCTAAAAGTAGTTTTCTTGCTTTCATCTTCTTAATAACGCGGTTATCCTGCTATTTATTGCCTAATATGATGAGTTTCTTCGCTTTCGAGGCTTGCGAGCTGCCTTCCGAGGAGAGGCGCACGCGGTAGAGGTAGACGCCCGTGGATAGCCGGTGGCCGCCCGTTATGGTCAGGTCCCACGTGACGGTGTTGGCTCCGTCGGGAGAACCGCCGGACGCTGTCTCCGTGTGGTGCCAGAGCTGGCGGCCGGAGGTGTCGAAGACGTCAATCTCGATGTCGACCTGCGAGCCCGTGCGGTCGTGGGTGACGATGAAGGTGGTTTCCGTGGTGGCAGGGTTCTTGGTGCAGTCGATGCTGAAGATGGAAGGCTCCAGCCCCTTGACGACGTTGAACTCCAGCTCGGCCGTCGACGAGTTGTTCATCACGTCCCAGGCTCGGAACAGCAGCTTGTGCCTTCCGGCGGGGAGCTGTGGCAGGCTGTAGTTGAGCGAGCCGCTGCGGTAGTCGCCGAAGTCGAACTGGAAGTAGTCGTTCAGCACGTAGGTGGTGGTCATAGCGCCGTCGACAATCAGCTCCAGGTCGTGGCCGATGCCGCCGCCCGATACGTTGATGCCGTCCTTGTCGTAGAGCTCGGCGTGGAACAGCGGGGTGGCGTTGACATCGCCGCCGCTGACGAACGAGGTGGTGTTGAGGTAGCAGTAGATGTTGGGGCCTATGCCGTCGGTGGCAGTGGCATCGCCACTGCACAGCGAACAGTTGGTACTGTAGCCGCTGGCCTCCTGCTGCTTGTCGGCAGAGAGGGCGTAGAGGGTGATGAGGCCGTTGCCCTCGTTGTAGCTGATGTCCTTGGGCAGGGCGAAGCTGACCTTGAAGCGGCCTTGGCGCACGCTGTCGGTGCCCTGATAGAGCGTGTTGGGACGGTCCTTGAACGTGAGGGGAGAGTCAGCCGCCGAGGGGTCGTTCAGGCGGCAGGTCACCTCCTGTTCAACGTCCTTCACGGTGAGCGTCACCACGCCGTCGAAGGCCGGTGCGCCGACGATGTGACCCGCGATGCTGACCGTCTGGCCGACCTTCAGCTGCACGGGCTCACCGTTGGCCGGCTCGCCGTTGATGCTGTCGACCACCATCTGCAGAGTGGGTGCGGCCAGCGTGAGGGCCGGGTCGCCGAGCAGGGTGAACTGCAGCTTGTTGGCCGTCTGGTCCATGCCGATGTCGTTGCCCTGACTCGACGGCGTCATCAGCAGGTTCTTGGCCAGTCGGGCAGCCTCGCCGATGGTGTAGCGGCGGCCCTCGGCATCGCGGCCCAGGACGTAGCGGGTATAGGCGCGGTTCATATAGCCGTTATACTGGGCATAGACGGTGCGCGTGGTGCCGTAGAAGGCAATGGCGCCGCCCTGCTTGTTGAGCATACAGGTCTCGCCGATGTTCTCCTCCTGACCGTCGAAGGGCATGATGTCGCACGAGGCCGTCAGCCACAAGGGCAGGCGCAGCGACGTAGCCGCTTCGAAGTCCGACAGGTGGAGCACCTGCTCGTGCGACATGGTGTAGGCAGCCCCGTGGCCGCTGTAGTTCATCAGCAGCGCGCCCTGCTGCATCTGCTGGCGTATGAGCTTGGTGACGTCGGGATAGCTGAAGCCCGTCGACGACGACTGCCGCTCGTAGGCATCCCAGTAGATTTTCTTGACGCTGAAGGCCGGGTGCTGTTCGCCGATGAGTGTTGCCACCGACTCGGCATCCTTCATGTGGCGGTTCGAGTCGCCGTCGTCGCCCATGAAGCAGAGCGTGTTCTGCCAGGCACCGGCGTTCTCGTTCTGCATATAGCCGATGGTCTTGTCGACCATAATCTTAGCTTCTGCCTCCGTGCGTGCCGACAGCCGGCCCACGGCGATGTCAGACTTGTCGCTGACCAGCATCGAGCCGCCCTCGCCGTCGTCCATCAGGCAGAAGTAGTCGTCGCTGACGTAGCAGTCGGTCTCGCTGAACGAGTTCTCGCTCTCGTAGCAGAGCAGGAAATCGTCGGGCGACGAGTTCTGCCAGACGGCGGTCTTCATGCGGTTGTCCCAGGCACCGTCGCCGAAGAGCAGCAGGTAGCGGGGCATGTCGGCCTCGGTCTCTGCACGGTCGTAGAGCATCCTCAGGTAGCGGCGGTAGGCGTTGGCGTCGGGCGTGCCGCTCGAGAACTCATTGAACAGCTCGTCGGCAGGCACGATGCGCACCCGCAGCGAGTCCTTCTGTTCGTGGTATGCCTTCAGCCGCTGGGCCTGGCCCAATAGTTTCTGCGTCGTGGGGATGATGATGACCATATCGACCGCCGTGTCGGCGTGATGGTTCTGGTTGGTGATGTTGTAGACGTACTGCGGCACGGGGATGCTGGCCGTTGCCAGGTCGGGCCACGCCTGCGGGGTGTCGTAGCAGAGCGACAGATAGTCGAGGCGCAGGTTGGAGCCACCGGTCTGGCGGATGGTGACGGTGTTGTCCGCCAATAGCGGGTCTTCAACGGTAAAAGTCTTCGTGGTGGCGGCCGCCTTGCTGTAGCGGTCGGGCGACGTATTGACGATAACCGTTCCCACCTCCTTGCCGTTCACCAGCACGCTGGCGGTAAAGGGACCATCGTGGGAGAGCACCACCGTGAGCTTGCCCTTCGAACCTTCGGGGGCGGCAAGCTGATAGGTGCGCTGCACGCCGGTGCCGAAGAGGCGGCTGTCGTACAGGTTGCGCCCGCCGTGGTACCAGGCGTAGTCGTCGACCTCGCTGAGCGAGTGGTAGTCGTTGGGGGTGGGGTAGTGGTCGGCCTTGAACTGCTCCTCGCTGACGGTCAGCGCCGTCGAGTCGTTCTCGGTCAGGAAGTAGTAGCCGTAGTCGCTGTAGGGATTGCGGGTACGGGTGGTGGCGGTGTTGCTGCTCCAGCCCACGGGACCGACAGCATAGAAGAGCCGCCGTCCGCCGACGCTACACGTCGCCACCTCCTTCAGGTCGTCGGTCTCGCTGATGTAGTCGGCGGTCAGCCGCTCGGGCTGCAGGGCTCCGCCGTAGCCATAGATTTTCACCTTGCTGACGTCCGTAAACCCAGCCTTGCGCACCAGGTCGCTGGTAAGCTGGTAGACGCCCGACTCCGGCACGCGGATTTTGGCCCAGCGCCCGGTAGCAAGTACAGAAAGACCCACCCCCGGCCCCTCCCTGTAGGGAGGGGAGTAATTAGCTGTGCCCCGCGCCGCTGCCGCAGAAGGAGTATCTACTCCCCTCCCTACAG
>JAFPVW010000080.1 GCA_017395215.1 Prevotella sp.
AAATTAAACAGAAACGCAGCCATATGCTTACAACTTGTAACGCCATCAAGATGTCTGTAAGGATTACCGCCTGTAATTTGGTCCCCAAATAGGGTAAACACGACGTTAACATTCTTTAGTCCTTTTATCACCACACAGAAATATCATTTTACATTTTGTCGTCCACGTCGGGCTTGATGCCGCTGGTGCGCCGGAAGGGGTACTGCTTGCCGTCGATGGTCAGGGTGAGCGTCGTGTCGGTCAGTTTATAGGTGAACGTCTTTCCGCCGAAGCGCACGGTGCCGGTGGTGAGGTCGATGAGGTAGGTGTCGGTCGATGGATACCAGTACCACAGGCCGTCGGCCACGGAGCGGGCGTAGATGTCGATGCCTTTCTCGCTGCCGTCGGAATAGGTGGTCACATCGAGTGCCACGGCATCGATGTTCTTGTAGTCGAGCCACTGGCCTTCGTAGAGCCACTGGCCCGCAGGCCACTTGTTCAGTTGGTTCTCGCCATCGTCGTTGCTGCACGATGGCAGCACGATGGCAACCATTGCAGTCATCATGGCGACTGCGGCCATTGCTAAAATCTTTTTCATTTTGGTTCAGTAAAGGGGTCTTTACTCCATCGCCGGAGCCTCAGGGGGCGAGTAAAGGGGTCTTTACTCCATCGCCGGAGCCTCAGGGGGCGAGTAAAGGGGTCGTTACTCCACTGCCGGAGCGTTCTCTGAAAGTCAGGGGAGGCGGCGCGTGGCTGCCGCGCTCCCCTGAACGAGAGAGAGAGAGGTTACTTGACTTTCAGCCGAATTCCTCCTTGCAAGGCAAAGTCAAAGCGAGCTTGGCTTTGCGCTTGCTTCGTTCGTCATTTGATAATCTGCTGCGTCAGGAACACGGGATAGAAGACGTGGTTGCCCACTCTGTCGCCACTGAGGTCGTTCTTCAGGTAGTCGATGGGCGTGTTGCGGTTCCTGTATTTGTTCCACTGGGCAGCGTCGAAGGTGTTGGCAGTGGGTGCCTGATCCCAGAAGTGGACGAAGGAGGCGCTTCCGTTGACGAAGGCGAAGGCGGTGCAGGTGTCCTCGGTCTTGGTGTCCACCTCACCGGTCTGTCCCGTCCAGATGTCAGTGTCTTCGGCCAGGGCCTTTCCGCTGTTGTCTTTCTCGCGGTCATAACTGTCGAGCACGGGGATATAGACCACCTCGGGGTTGACGATGATTCCATTCTTGTAGCCTTCATAGACGACGTAGAAGCCTGCCCATGTCGATTTGTCGCTGCTGTTGTACGGTTTGGCGCTGCTCAGACCGTAGACACCGCCACGGCGGAAGGAGGCGTCGAGCGCACCGTCGGGCTTGGTGCCTTCCACAGAGTTGAGGTTGTCAATCATCTTCTGCACGACGTTCTGCCAGGGCACCATCCATCCGGTGATGCCGAAGCCTCCGTGCATGAGGCGGTGGAACGAGTAGTCGAGTACGCGATAGTATGTGCCACTATCTCTACGCCAAAGGCCTCCCACGTTCTTCCAGAGGTCATTGACGTATTCCGTTCCGTCCTGATAGTGCGTGCCGCTGTAGAGGTCGCGACACCACATGTAGTCGTTGATCTTCACCAGGTTGTAGGTGTTGCCGTCGGCAATCAGCACGTAGGGCTGCGAGGTGGTGGTTTCATAGTCGCTGTCCTTGAACTTGGGGTCGGCCTCCAGCGTCAGGTGGTTGCCGCGCAGGTAGGCGACGTTGTGCAGGCCCTTGCCATATTCGGGCATGGAGGTGACAACGGGTGTCGAGGGATCTTCGTCCCATCCCCAGCTGACCTTGGCGGGATAGCTGGCCTCGTCGCCGCAGAAGATGCCGAGGTTGTAGCGGCACTTGCCGTTGACCATGGGATAGATGATGCTGACACGCTTCGAGGGGTTGATGATGGGAATGTACTCCGAGCAGATGCGTGCCACGTGCTTGCCGTCGCTCAGATAGACGTCGCGGACGAGCGACTCGTCGTCCTTGGCGTCGGTCATCTGTGCCAGCGGCTCAATCTTGGTGGGCACGTTGGTGATGTAACTGTTCAGGTCCTTCTGCTCAGTGAGGATGGCGGGGTTTTCAAGCAGCACGTCCTCAAACCACTCCTTAAAGGCCTGGTAGCGCTCCTCGCCGTCCACGCCGTCCTCGTCCTCTGTCAGATAGCGGTCAACCAACTCGTAGAGGGGCACCAGGTCGGCCTCGCTGTCGAAGTCGATGAGGGCGATGTTGTTGACGACGTCCGACTCCGAGAGTCCGAAGCGCGTGGTGAGGCTCTTCTTCCACTCTGCGCCGGCGGCCTCATACTCAGCCGAGTTGTCTTCGATGGTGACCTTGGTCTCCGAGTCGTCAATCAGGCCGTCCTCAGTGCCTGCACCCGAGCGGGCCTTGCTCATCTTGTCGAGCACGCTCTGCAGGGCCTCAAACGAGCCGTCAGTATGGCTGCCGCCGCGCACGCTGGCCTGGAAGTAGAAACCGTTGTGGTTGCGGCTCTGTGCCGAAGCCTGCTGCGCCTTGGCGGTGGCATTGACATCGACGTCGACGAAGAACGAGCCGCTGTAGGAGGCCTCAAGCGCCACGCTGGCACTGTAGGCTGAGGTGATTTTCGAGGTGTTGGCCACGACGCTGGTGCGCAGTCGTCCGCCCAGTTGTCCACCCCTCACCATGTAGGGGCCGTAGTCCCTCACCAGTTTCAGGAATCCCTCGTTGGTGCTGGGATAAAGGACGCGCTCCCTCCTGCCTTCCAACCTCTTGATGCCGTTGATGTGGTCGTAGGCTTCATCAGTCATGTATCTCAGTATGGCACTTTCGAACGGAACAGACAGGCTGGGACGGGCCGTGCGCACGAGCATCTCGAGCCATGCGAACTCGTTGCTGGCCGTCGACTTCTGACCACCGTTGAAGGTGGCATCAACGGTGCTGCTGAATCCACCCTTCGACACGCCGGCATGGGCCGTGGTGTTCAGTTTGCGAGCCAGTTCGTCAACGCTGGCGCCGCTCTCCTCGCGGGTGTCCTCCTTGTAGTCGCTCCAGTCGAAGTTGAGCGCGTCCTCGTCGTACATCTGATCGACCATCAGTATTGGCATCTTGAGGCACTGAGCATCGCAGTAGCCCTCCCAGGGGTTGTAGCCGTAGCCGAAGCCGCGGGCCATGTTGCCGGCAATGCGTTCCTTGGCATCGTCGTCGTTGGTGGCCTCGTTGCGGTTCTGGGTGATGGGCACGGTGATGTTTTTCGACTCATCCTTGGGGAAGCGGATGACGAGGTTGGCCTTGCGCACCTGCTGGGTGAGGTTCTCCAGGGTGGCAATCTTCAGCACGGCGGGGCCGGTGCCTTTCTTGGGCCATACGTAGGCAGGCTGGTTGTTCACGTCCTCGTCCCACTCCACGGTGGCCGTCCACTCGGCGTCGGCATCGGTCTTGAGGTTGAACTGAGTGACGCTGCTCGATGGCGAGAGCTGTCCCACTGCGTTGCGGTCGAGGTCTATCTCGGCCTGCGAGATGCTGTAGTTGTCGTCGTCGGAACAGGCGACGAACGTGGTGCCCATGGCTGCTATGGCCAGCAGCGCCGTGAGTTTGCTAAATGCTTTTCTCATGTTGTTTGTAATTTAAATGGTGAATAAAAAAATATTGTTGTTCTTGCTATCATAGGAATCTCATTACCATACATATTTCCACGATGGTAGAGAGTTGTGCATTCCATTGAGGAAATTGGTGTTACGCTGCCAGTTTCTAATCTGACCTACATTAAGAGTATACAAATTGTCTATATTCTCGTAATAATCCTCTTCGTCAATTGGATTGGTAAGTCTCTCTATTTCTTTTACTAATGTCAGCGTATGTCCATCGACAGTGACGGTGGAATAGTCGTCATCGCCACGGTCGTAAACCGCTGTACAGCGGAACATCAGGATAGGTTCGTTCCACATGTCAGTGAGATATTCGTATTTGTCCCATAAGGCACGGTTGTAGTAATAGTTGGTCACGTCCAGCGCGCGCTGGTCGGTCTGGGTGCGGTACATCCTGCGTGTCACGTCGTCGCCTCCGGTTTGTGAGTAAATGGGTTGGCAGGCATAGAAGTCCTTGGCATAGAGTTTTACCTTCGCGGCATCTGCAATGTCCTGCAGGTACATGCGTTCGGAGGTGAACTGGGTGAAAGGATAGGTTTCGCTCACGCTGTCAGGATTATTAACATACAGCGTGCGCAGGTAGGTCGGCGGCTCCTCATTGCTCAGGTCGATGGGAAACAGCATGCGCATCAGCGGCTGCTTGTCGTTGACCTGCGGGTCTCTGTAGGCCAAGGAAGCAATCTGGCTGGCATTGCGAGGATTTCCGCTTTTTGCAACAACTGTTTGCAGGATTGTACGTAAATCCACACCGGCATTTTCCTTAACATTATAAACGACATGTCCACTTAACTTTTGTAGCAATGCTGCATCTGTTTTAAATACCACATTATTGCCAAACAGGTTTTGCATCCATACAAAGCCCCTGATGGTCTGGTCGAGCGTTGGCAAGTTGGTGACATGTGTACGGTCGGCAGATGCTGTTAAACCTTCGAAACATACAAGTTCGGAGTAAACCGACTCTTCCTTTTCTGGCTGTCCCTGCGGGTTTGTGTAATTGCCCTTATCTTGACCAGACATATAGACTACAAACCACCGGTGTCCATTCTCGTCTTTATAGACACTGCCCAACTTGTAATGCGCCATGCCCGTAAACCCATCACCTAACGTCCTCGGCTCGATGTTCTTCAGGTTGTTCATGTCGAGGTTGTCTGCGTGTTTGTTATAGACGAACACGTCCTCGCAGTTGGTCAGCCGCTTGTACTTGTCGAACGAGGCGGCCTCCTGGCTGCCCTTGCAGAGCGTGGCACCAGTGGCGTAGCGCACCAGCCATGCTTTCTGCTTTCGGCCAGCGGCGTCGTTGTAGGAGATGTAGCCTGGGTTCATGAGCGTCTGTATGTCGAAAGCGGTGGTCCACTCGCTGTTGGTCTTCGCCAGCGTCTCGGTCTTCAAGTTGGTGCCGTTGTAGGTGGCAATGGGCAGCAGAATCTTGTTGCCACTCATGGTGGCACTGCTATAGACCAGGTTCAGACCGTTGGTTACCAGTTCAGTTTCGAGTTCATCGCCGGTCAGCCCGAATATCTTCTTGTAGAGATTGTTCTGAATCCATCCTCCATTTACTCTATTGAAGAACATGTTGTCGTTGTACTTGAAGAGTTGCACGTAGTTGAAGTCTCGGAAGTACTTCAGCGTCTTGTAGCCGTCCCAATAACTGAGGTTGGTACTCCACTGCGAAGCGTTGGTCATGGCGTAGAGCATCTCGGCCAGGTTCTGCATGTGCTCGCGGTTGGTGGTGAGGCTCTTGGGCAGCGAGTGGATGACCTTCTCCTTGTTGATGATCTTGGTCACCTGCTTGGTGTTGGCCGAGGGAATCTTGCTGACGGTTATCCAGTGGCTGTCGCCCTTCTTGGCCGGTCCGAAGGCGGGACGCACGCAGATCCAGTAGTCGTACTGTCCGTCGCTGTTCAACTTCTTCACCACGTCGCCGAAGCGATAGTAGGCCGTGCCGTTGAAATAGCCGTTGTCGCCCTCGGGCGCCTGATAGATAATCTGCGAGAGGCCGGGCATCTGCTTGATGTCCACATCGACCACGGCCAGCGACTGCCCGCCTGTGCGGTGATAGCGCAGCGTGCCCACGTGCTCGTTCTGATAGGTGTAGTCCGTGGTGCTCTCGTTGATGTCGGCACCGGTCAGCATGGCAAAGCGGGCGGCGGCGGTCTCCGCGTCGTTGGTGGCAACGATGCGCACGGCGGTGTTAGCGCCGTCGGGCTCGCCGATGCTGGGGGCGTAGGTGGCCGTCTGCCAGCCCTCGTCGGGCATGGGGTCGTCGGTCAGCTGTCCCACTACGTTCCAGAACTCTGCGGCGTCATCCAAGCCTTGCTCGGCCTGCTCCTCCGCCTGTTGCTGCTTCTCCTCCTCGGAGAGTTCGTCGTCGCTGCACGAGATGGCAGCAAGGCTGAGACCGCCCATCAGGGCAGCTGTCAGCATGAAATTGAAAATCTTTTTCATTGCGTTATACATTATTTATATAATATATTTATTCTATGAAATCGGCCATGTTCCGGTAAAAGGCAGAGCCGTAGTTCTCGATATTGTATAGGGTGACGTGGCTGCCGTCGGTGGTGCGGGCCAGACTGTAGTAGAGGTCGGCGACGGGAATGGCCGGGTTGGCGTTGACGGCGTTCAGGAACGCCCGTGAAAAGGCATTGCTGAGGTAGGTGCGTATGTCGCCGTCGTAGATGTCGGCCTTCGAGGTCTCGTAGGCGTTGGCGGCGGTGAGCACGAGCAGGTCGGGCTGGCCGGTGAGTGCCTCGCCCCAGAGTCCGCTATAGCAGGATTCAAGGACGAACATCATGCGACGGTACTGGCGTGGCTGCTGCATCTGCTCCACAATGCGGCGTATGCGGTTCGCGCCGAAGGGCTCATGCGAGTCCTCATTGCCCCAGAGCGGACCGGCATTGTCGCTGCCGTGGCCGCTCCAGAAGAGGAACACGTTGTCGGCCTCCGTCGGATGGATGACGTGGGGCAGGCGGTCGGAACTGCGCCCCAGGAGGATGTCGGCCATGTCGTCGGGGCTGCTGAGGTCGCTGAAGTGGTAGTCCACCACGGCGTTCTGGCGCACATTGACATTCACCAGTGGATTAGCCGGGTCTGGTTGGTCGGCGCGTTCCAAGAATATTTGTCCGGGGAACGGGTTCTGCGAGTCATTGGCCAGATTGTCCTCAACGATGAGCACGATGTGGTCGTCGTCGTAGCCGTGTTGGCGCAGCAGTTGGTATATGGCGAAGGCATCGGCCTGATGGCGGTAGTTCTTCCACGAGGTGGAGGGACTGACGATGACGGCCCAACGCTCGCCGAGACTGGGCAGGTGGTGATTGACGTCAGCGCCCACGTCGGGGTCGAGTTCGGCGATGGTCGATTTCCAATTCCACAGGGCATCGGAAGAGAGACCCTTGGCACTGCCGCCTGTGGAGACAGTGGCGATGGGGATGATGTTGCCCGAGCCATCACACTCCCAGATCAGATAGCGGGTGTGGAGGATGGTGGTATGGGTGTCGCGGTCGAACTGCATGTCGCCTGTGGCACCCTGCAGACTGGGCAGCGTGCCACCCTCGATAAGGCGGAAGGCAGAGGCCAGGCCGTAGCCTATCCAGAGTGTGGCGGGGGCGGGAGCTTCGGTGGCCAGCACAGCACGCATCCAGTCGCTGAGATTGGGCAGGAAGGGCGATATTTCGTACTCCACGCGCTTGCCGTCGATGTAGAGCACGTCGGGGTCGGCGGCACAGAGTTGGGCAAAACGGCCCAGTGCGATGGTTGTAAGCGCATCGTACATCTGAGCGGTACCATAGGCGGGAGTTGTGTGACGGGCATAATAGTCCTGCATGAAACCGTTGGCGTCAGAGCCTACGGCGTAGGTACCATAGAAATGGTAACTCCACAGTTCGGGCGAGAGACCGGTGTCGCTCACAAAGACGGCGGGGCTGATGACAGGGTGCTCCTTCGACTGCTGAGCCTGGTCGAACTGGCTCTTTTCTGCCATCACTCTCACATAGTCCTCAGTACGGCTTAAGGCGACGAGCATGGCGGTGGGCGTGTCACCCACAGGGTTGCCCGTCATATTGAAAAAGTCTTGCAGACGGTCGCCCTCATGGTAGGCACGGATACCGCCGGGCACCACGTCGAGACCGATCTGGGTGGCAATGAAGCCAAACCAGTCGCGGAACGACTGACCGTAGGTGTCGTCTGAATAGAGCAGGCATACGCGCTGATGGCCTATGGACTGCATGATGGAGAGAAGCACCTCACACTGGGTAATGTCGCTCTCGGTGAGGAAAAAGGAGTTGGTCTTGCGCGCCTCGGTGCGCTGCAACTCAGAACTGGTGCAGGTGGGCATGACCACGGGCAGGCGCAGATGCTGGGCCTGGTCGAGAATGGCACGGGCATGGTCGCTGTGGTAGGGACCGATGATGGCGTGGCAGGTGTCGGGCTGCACGTAGCGTGCATCACCCTGACCTGGGTGTGTCAGGGCGTAGGCCAGTGCACTGAGGTCCTCACTGTCCTCGTTGTGGTAGCGTAGGTTCAGCCGCACCCGTTTTCGTCGCGACTCCTGTGCCAAATCGAGGTTGTTCATCGCATCCTCGATGGCTGATTGCCACTCAGACCACTGTACCAGCGGCAGGATGACATCGACATTCACCACGCTCACCTCCTGTTGTGGGGATGAGGACGTGGAATCGTCGTCCCTACAGGAAGCAAGGAGGGCGATGGTTATACCTATTAATATATATAGTATCCGTTTCATAAGTCGTTAATCGTTGTAGGTTGGTATGTTGTCGGTGGTGTATCCGTCCCATGCGCCGTGCCACTCCTTTTCAGGCATGGCACCAACGGGGGCCCTGAGCCAGCGCGCGAGCCACTGGCTCAGAGCGCGGTCATAATGGCGGACGATGGTGGGGTATTTGCTGTCACTTATGAAAATCTCAGTGTCGAGGAAAATGGCCTCGCATGAACCTGTTCCCCAGAGGTGGAAACCGGCATAGAAAGAAGCGTTGTAAGCGCCCCAGTTACAGACGACATAACTGTAAGTCTCAGAATTGGTCTGCGCTATAAGATAGGCTAACATATAGGTTTTGGCGTATGCGTCGTCGCCTGCTCCTACAGTGTCGCCGGAAGGATAGACGGTGATAGATGTTGCGTCGGAGCGATAATCGTCAAGCACCTCGGCAATGCTGTCGGCCAGCACCTCATCGGCGTTGTGACCCTGTAATAGTAATATGTTGATGGCTTTGCCGCGCTGAAATCCCACCTCGTCGGGATGGCTGGTCTCGAAATCGATGTGACGCCATAGCCTGTGGGCCGACCCGGCAGCGCTGATGCTGAGCAGATGAAGGCGCGAGCCAAGTTGGCGGGCTTCGGGCATCTGGTCAAACTGCTGGTTGGCAACGTTCATCACCAGCACCTCGTCGGTGTCGCTGAGTGGTGTCTCGGCCAGATAGGGCAGCAGACGGGCATCGGTGAGCACCAGCAGGCGGCGCTCGTAGGCACGCTCGTTGTAGGGGCTGGTGCCCTGCTGATCCCAGAGGCGCAGTTCGTTCTTCACGGCATCGGTGTCGCTGACGGCAATGTAGCGCAACTGCACACGGCTGTAGTCATCCTCGGAAAGTTGCATGTCGAATTGGTGCATACCCGTCAGCACACGGTCGGCATAGCCCTGGTCGCCCAGTTCGTTAGGGGCGAATACGATGCACACCTCAATGCCGGTGGCGACTGGCGTCACGTCAGGGTCATCGTCACTGCTACAGGACGAGAGCGTCATCAAGACCAGTGCGTCGAGGCACACTGCTACGCAGGCGGTCAGCCCGCATAGCAGCCAGTCTGTCCAGTGTTCGCTGATGCGGTCGCGCTGGTCCAAGAGGCCCGGATAGCGGTCGTAGAGGCGGTTGAGTAGTGAGAATTGTTCTTCTTTCATCGCGTATGTAATTTGGATTCGTTCTTCTTTTATCGTGTCTGGGTGATTAGAAAAGGGCGTGGAGGCTGCTGATGCGATGCATCAGTCGGTAGAGGTATTGCGACTTGCTGCGGAGCACTGCGTCTTCGCGCTGCTTGGTGCGGAAGAGCTGCACGGCGATGACGGCAAGCGTCGCGCCGATGGCGGCCAGGAGTAGTTGTACGATGAGGTCGGTGTTCATATCGTGTGGTCGTTTTGCTGATTTGTCGTTTGGGTGCTTGGGGCTGAGGTGTTGTCTTCAGGTACGTCGATGCCTTGCCGACGGAGAAGGTCGATCTGATTGTCGATGTCGCGCTCCATCCGGCGCACTATCTCGTCGCGCCGCCGGAGCATCTTGCGCCGCCGGTTAGCCATCATGAGCAGTAGGCCGACGATAAGGGCCAGCAGCAGCACGGTGACGGCGAGGATAATCAGGATGAGGTCGCTCTTGTTCATTTGTCTTGTTCTTTTAGGTTTGTCTGTAAAACGCTTGCAAAGGTAGTTAAATCCGCGCATACGCCTATATGCACAGACAAATGAGCAAATGATTTCAGACAAATGAGCAAGCAGCAAGACAGGAAAGCAAGGTTCCAGAAACTGATTTTGCGGGTAAGCAGACGCATGAAAAAAGCCCCAAGCGCAGGGCTTGGGGCTGTGTGGCTATTAAGTGTCAGGGGGATTAATTGCGGGCGTTTCGTGCAGCCTCGGCGCGGTAGGCGGAGGGTGACACGGAGAAGCGGGCCTTAAAATCGTGGTTGAAAGTGGTGGCATGGGTAAAGCCGCTGGCTGAGGCGACTTCGCCGATGAGGAGGTCGGTGGTCTCCAGCAGGTGGGTGGCATGCTCCAGACGGCAGTCACGAATGAAGTCGGCGATGGAGTTAAACTCGCTGCCACGGCTGAAGGCTCCGCCGATTTGCTCCTTCGTGAGGTGGAAGTGGACGATGGCTGCCTGACGGTCGAAGGCGGGATTGAGATAGAGCCGCTCGCGCCTGATGACATCGCAGATGTGTGTGAACAGTTCGTCGTGTGGCAGGGTGCCGAGATTGACGGGGGTGGCCGTGTCGCCCGCAGGTGCTACCCGCTCGTCTTTGGCGCGCTTCATCCGCATGTTCTCGGAAATTTCGCGGACGAGGACTTCGTTCTTGCGGCGGAGGATGCTCTTCTGGTGGCGATAATAGACGGCAAAGCCTATGGACAGTACAATCAGGAGCAGACCAACACCTATATATATCTTCATGCGGATGAGGGCGGCATGCTGATGCTCAATTTCCAACTGCTGCTCCTGAGCGTGGTAGCGGGCGGCGTATTCGTGGGCCTTGCCAGAAAGGGTGCTGTCGGTGAGCGCCTGATTGAGCGTGGCGTAGCGGTTAAGGTAGTTGTAGGCCTGAGCGTGGTGGCCGGTGGCATTGGCAGCCTCGGCGCGGGCATAGAGGATGTTGGCGTAGTCGGCGGTCAGGGTGTCAGTGCCCATGTGCTCTTCCAGATCATCATAGAGGGCGAGGGCCTTGGAGTAGTCGCCCAGCGCCATATAGACGGGTGCCATCGTCTGGTGAGCGTCGCGGCTGTCGGCGTAGCGGGTGCCCTCCACCTTGCTGAGATATTCGCGGGCCTTCTGGGCTGCGGCAGTATTTGCGTAAGCTTCGGCCAGAACGACGTAGGCTTTGGTACGGTAGAAGTCGCAGTAGCCGGCGCGTTCGTCGGGGTCGCTGGACAGTCGGTGAGAGTCCTGTGCATAGTCCTGTGGGTGCTGCTCGTAGTGGTCGAGCCGCTCCACGATGCTTAGGGCCACAGGGATGATGTCGGCATAGCGGTCAGTGGCGCGTAGCACGTCTATCTTTCGGCGTAGGGCGATGATGGAGGCATCGAAACGGGCCACGCTTCCGTTGGCGTTGAGCAGTCCAATGATGCTGTCGAGCCGTGACAGCCCCTCGTCGGTGCGCCCCAGCGAGTAGAGGATATAGCCCAGGTCGGCCTCGGTGCGCAAGGCCTCCGTCGCATCGTTCTCGGCACGGCAGAGGTCGGCCTTCTTCGTCACCCAGCGCATCCACTGCGCATAGTCCTGCCGCATGCGGTGGGAGATGATGAGTATGTCATAGATGTCGTGCAGATAAGTAGTGTCCCGGTTCACCTTGTCGTTTTGCAGCAGCCCCTCGCAGAGCATCACCGCCGAGTCTAGGTGCAAGTAGCCGGACGACTTGCTATAGACGATGGCCCTCAGCAGGTCGGCGCGGTAGTCGGTGATGTTGCCCACCATCTCTGCCGAGTCGATGATCACCATCGCCCGCTCTGGTTCGTAGTCGTAAATCGCCTTCGCCTCCTCCTCGGTATAGAGCGAATCAGATGCCTGCGGCACGTGGTTCGTACCACCCTTGCCTGTGCAGCCTGCTAACATCAACAGGCAGGCTACAACCACTATTATATATGTCGGCAAATGATGTCTCATTTTTTTTGCTAATAAAATTTGGGTGCAAAGGTAGTAAAAAAATGGCTAAAAATCGTGCTTCGCCCCACTTTTAACCTCTTTTTTGTGACATTTTGTCAGGAAAAGAAAGAAAACATTGCGGATTTCAAGAAAAAAGCATTGGGATTCCTTGCCGACATCTGCACATTCGTTTGCAATTTGGCTGTGGACGCGCTGAACAATCCACGCACGTTGAACTACTATGAGAAGAACGGCTTCGTCCTTTCACTTTTCTGTTCGGGCTATTTCAACTTCCTCCTAATATCCTTCGATTGCTGTATCATCATCTGTCCAATGCTGTCACGCATAGCGGCTTCCTGTTCCATTTGGTAGCGGCGGCGGATAGAGTCCTCGTAGTTCTTGGACAAGCCAAGCGACCTGAGGTCGAGCGGATAACGAATTGTTGGCAATGGCGGATGCCGTCCTTGTTGCCAGCCCAGACGTTGCGCTCCAACCATATCACATTTGCGTTGTTGGCAGGCAGCGTAGCCCTTAATGCACGATACTTCCAGCCCGCTAATTGCAGTTCCTCTATCTCTTTTGACTGGTCGTAAATCTTGGTTGCCAGCAGGGACATACAGAAGAAAAAGGCAATACCGATACCCACTAACCACCACGTTTTAGTTGTCAGGTCGTGGGTGACTTTCTTGTGCTGTGGCTTGCTAATCTGCTCTGCAACGAACTGGCGCAAGGCTCGGATTTCTTCTGCCATTGCCTTGTCTCCTTTGGCTGATAGTGCCTCCAACTTACTGCCGATGGCTTCCTGCAGATCTTTCTTGCTCTCCCTCTGACGCTCTGATACAATCTTCAATGCATCCCGAAGGACGCAAAGGTTTCTGTTAGTCCGATTCATAGAGTCAACCAAAGGCATGATTGCCTCTGCCAGATTTCCTTTGTCCTCACTCTTGCCCTGCTCTGTCTGAACGGGCTGCTTGTCCAATTTCTCTTCGATGCGCTCCAAGCAACCGAAGATGCTTTCTATCACTTCTTCTTTCATGTTTTCTTTGCTTTTTGTTTGTTATGAATACTCTTGTTATTTGTTTCGCTTATAGCCGCGGCACACGTTTCTTTTTCTTTCGCTGCATCCGTCGGCGGTAATCGACGAAGTCGCTTGCCAGAGCAAGAACTCTTCTT
>JAFPVW010000081.1 GCA_017395215.1 Prevotella sp.
GAGGCGCTCAACACCAACGACCTCGTTTGGAACGCCCGCCTCACGCGTCCCTTCCTGAAAGGCCGGTTGCTCATGATTTTCGACGGCTTCGACATTCTCGGACAGCTCAGCAACGTCACCCGAACCCTCAATGCCCAGGGACGTACTGAGACCTATACCAACGTCATGCCACGCTATGCATTGTTCCATATCATCTACCGGCTGAACAAGCAGCCGAAGAGTAAAGTTAGTAAAAAAAGTAGTAGACCCGGGTAAGGCTGGAGGCCGCAGCGATGCGCCCTCCAGCTATTCTTATATTTACTTTTCCACTAAAACAGGTGGAAAAGAGGTGGATTCACCCTTCGACCTGCACCACTTCGGCACCTTGGAACACGCCGCCGCCCTCGCGGCCCGGCAGCTCGACGCGCCCCCGTCGCCGGCGGTCACCGACGCTGTCTATCAGTGTCTGGATTCACTCTGGGCCCTGCCCCACGACGACTTCTCCTATACGTGCAGCCTGCGTGTTTCTAAGTCTACGTTCACTTTCGGAGAGGTCACCGTGCCTGTCGGCATGTATGAGGAAGTCCAGCAGGAACACCACGAAGATGGCACGAAGCACTGGCGGCCATCGTATGAAAGCGAGACGAAGAAGGAGGAGCAGAATTTAGCCGTCAACCGCGACACCTATCTGGCACCGGGCTATGTGAAGAAGTCAGCAGGGCTGCAGCGGCGGCTGATGACGGCGGTCATCGGCGTGCTGATGCTGGCTGTGCTCGTCCTGCTGCTCGTCTTCCGCAACTGGCTCGGCAACGTCCGACGGCGCCACGAGGCTGAGCGAGCCGCCCATCAGCGCGAGGCGGAGCAGCTGGCCGAGCGCCTGCGCCAAAAGGACGCCATGATAGCCATGCTGCGCGGACACATCATGGACAAGAGCGAAATCCTCGACATGCTGGAGCCGACGGCCGGCAAGCGCACCGTCATCAACGCCCGCAACTGGCGCGAGATAGAGATGACCCTCGACACCGCCGACGGCAACTTCGTCAGCCGCCTGCGAGCAGCACACCCGCAGTTCAGCGAGGAGGACATCCGACTGTGTATGCTGGCGCGCCTACAGCTTTCCAACACGGCCCTCTCGGCCATCTACGTCATCTCTGTCTCTGCCGTGCAGCACCGCAAGCAGAAGCTGAAGAAGGAAGGCTTCGGCGTGACCGACCCCGCCGTGACCTTCGACCAGATCATCGCTAACTTCTAAAACCAGAAACAATATGAAAGACAGACACTTCAGATGCGGAAGCCTCCGCATCCTGCTACTGCTGTGCCTCATCGTGAGCAAGCAGACAACAGTCCAGGCCGACATCGTCAAAGGGCGCGTGGTAGATGCCGAGACGAAGGAACCGCTGCCCGAAGCCTCGGTGAAACTGACACAGCGCTACGGCGATTTAGGCACCATGATCAGCAGTCTGAAAGCCGACTCACTGGGCTGCTTCAGCGTCTTTGCCAGCGGGCGCGGCAGCATCGAGGTCTCCATGCTGGGCTACTACTCGAAGTCGAAGCCCGTGCTGGCCTTCAGCGACAGCCGCAAGGACACGCTCGACATCGGGACGATAGAGCTGAGGATGTCGCCGCAGATGCTGAAGATGGTGCAGGTGACGGGCCGCACCAGGCGCTTCACCGTCAAGGGCGACACGATTGTCTTCCACCCCGAAGCGTTCCACCTGCAGGAGGGGGCGCGCCTCGACGAACTCATACGCAAGCTGCCCGGCGTGGAGGTGGACGCCCAGGGCAAGATGTCGTGGAACGGCAAGCCCATCCGCATCACGATGGACGGCGAGAGCTTCCTGGGCGGCGACGCCCTGGTGACGCAGCTGCCGGCCGAGGCCGTAGAGACGATCAAGGCCTATAACAAGCAATCGGAGTTCAGCGAGCGCACGGGCCGCGACGACGGCAAGCAGGACATGGTGCTCGACCTGACCATCAAGCCCCGCTTCCTCGACCGCTGGTATGGCGACGTGAAAGCTGGCTACCAGACCGCGAAGTACTACGACGGCGAACTACTGATGAACCGCCTGTCGAAGGCCGACCCCGTGATGGTCTTTGCCAACGCCAACAACGTCGACAAGCACTGGCGCCGCAACATGAACGGGAGTACGGCCAACATGGGCAACAGCTTCGGCAAAGAGCACGGCGCGTCGGCCGGCTATCAGCACAACTGGCAGCGCAAGGCGGGGACGCACGACCTGAAGAACTATTACAGCGTCACCGGCGGCGTGGCCCACGACGACGACCAGCGCAACGACCACCAGGAGACCGAGAACTACTTCCCCGGCACGGCCGCCACCCGCTCGACCTCGGAGAGCTACCAGCGAGGCCACAAGCTGGAGCCACGGGTGAAGGCTGACCTGCGCTGGGTGCGCGACACGCTGAACACCTTCACGCTGAGCGCCAGCGCAGAGCACGCCAGCAGCTGCTCAGACAGCCGCCAGTCCACCACCCAGGAAGAGCTCCCAGCCCCCAACGTCCCGTATGTTGCGATATTATCGCAACAAACCACCTCCCACACCGACGGCCACAAAACCACCCTGAACACCAGAGCCGGCTGGGAGCACTACGTCAAGGACGGCGCCCTCGGCGCCAGCGTCAGCCTGAACTACCAAGACGGAAAAACCGACGGCCAGACCGACCGCACCATCACCGCCCACAGCAGCGCCTACACCTCGTCGCACCTGATCCAGACCTACACCGCGCCCTCCACGTCGTTCTCCACCACGGCCGAAGCCCACCACGCCCGCTGGCTGACGAAGCAATGGATGGTGCAGGCGCAATACGCGCTGACCTACAGCCGCAACCGGAACGACCGCGACTTCACGACCGACGGGGCGGCCGACGCCGCCAACAGCTACCACAACCTGTACTCGCGCAACGGGCACAGCCTGCAGCTCTCGCAGACCATCAACCTGGCGCCCATCCAACTGATGCCGAACGTCAAGGCCAACTGGCAGCGCGAGAGCCAGGACTACCAGCGCGGGGCGCTTGACACCGCCGCCGTGCGTCGCAGCTTCTTCTTCGACCCCTCACTGAGTGCCACATGGAAGCTTAGCAAAACCGTAGGCCTCGAACTGAACTACAGCTTCACGACCCGCCAGCCCGACATCATGCAAACCATCGGCTACCGCGACCTCACCGACCCGCTCTTCATCACTGAGGGCAACCCCGGCCTGCGAAACACCCACACCCACGCCGTGAGCCTGACCTATAACATGGTGCTTGCCCGCAGCCAGACCTCGCTCAGTGCCACCGTAGGCTACAACCGCAGCGACCGCGAGACCACCACCGCCCTCAGCTACAACCCCGCGACCGCCGTCTACGTCAGCCGACCCGAGAACGTCCGTGGCAGCCATTCGTGGAGCTTCCGTGTGAACCTCGACCAGGCACTCGGCGACTATTTCCGACTGCAAAATGACTTCCGACTGAATACGAGCAAACGTTATGGCTACCTGACGAAAAAAGCCTCCCCAAGCCCCTCCCAAGGAGGGGGCGTCTATATAGACAATGCTAAGCTTGGAGAGACCACAGGCTTGGGTTCCCTCAATCCCCGCGAAAACCTCAGCCTATCCTTTGACTACGACTGGCTCAAGGCCACCGTCTTCACTGAGATCAGCGCCGAGCGCCTGCGCTACTCCGCCTCGCCCGGGCTGAACACCACCCACTGGAACAATGACTACGGCCTGAGGGCTGAGGCCAGCTACGGCGACTTCGTCTTCTACACCACCCTCACCGAGCACACCAGCCGGGGCTACACATTCGGCAGCATGAACCGCAACATCCTCGTCTGGGACGCCGCCGTCGGCTGGAAGATCCTGAAGAACAAAGCGCGCCTCGGCCTGGAGTTCGACGACATACTGAACAACGAGGACGGACGCCGGAGCCAGCAGACGGCCTACCAGCAGACCACCTCGTGGCACGACTTCCGCCACCATTACGTCGGCATCAGGTTCACCTACCATCTGGACGCAAAGGAAAAATCAAAATAAGATAACGCGTTAGTAAAGTTAGTAAATCCATCTCTACTCGCACAGGGCGGCGACGTACTTGTCAAGGTCGGTGCTGCTGCCGTCTTTTCCCGTCAGTTTGTTGTAGAGGCGACGGCGCAGGTTGCTGACATTCGGCTTGGAGGTGACGAGAAGGACGGACATCTGGAGAGGGCTGCAACGGATGACGATGAGGCCGACGACGTGGCGTTCCTGCTCGGTCAGCGTCTGGTCGGGCTGGTGCTCGGCATACTGCTGCTGCAGGGTGGGGAAGAGCTGAGGATGCTGGCGGTCAATCTCGGTGCGGAGTGCCTGCCAGTCCTCGGCCGTGGGGTGGCTGTCCTGGGCAGATTGGTCGTGGAAGCGGCGGGCGATGTCGGTGTCGAGGATGTCGTTCTTTGTCTGACTCCTGAGTGAGCGGATGGTGTCGGCATATTCGCGGTTTTGTTCCAAGGTCTCGCGATGGTGCGCCCTGAGCATGAAATAAAGGTAGACCATGAATGCACAGATCAGCAGGACTATTACCAAGACGTAGAAGAGTGTTGTGCTCCTGCGCTGCAATTCCAGCTCGTTCGTGATGAACTCATTCCGTTGCCTCCATTCGTCCTCGTTTTCCAGGAACTTGTCTTTCTGCACCTTGAAATAGTTGTGAACATATAAGTTGTTGTAAAGGATGCGGTACTTATATGTGGAGTCCTCCTGACTGAACGTTTTGTACATGTTGTATATGCGCCCGTAGCCGATGCCCTTGACATAGTACTTCGATTGGTCGACGAGTTTCTGATAATAGAAGAGTGCGGAGTCTATCTGCTCCTGATACTTGAAATAATCTCCTCTTTGCAGGAAGTACTCCACGGCGGCCAGTGACTCGGCATGATGAATGTCCTGATGGGTATAGCGGGCATATCGGTCGAGCCACTCGGCGATGGAGTCGGGTTTCGTACCATTATTGTAGAATGCTATAATGGGGAAGAATGCATCGACCGACAGGTCCTTATATCCCATTTGCCAGAGCTTACGTGAGGCTGTTTCTGCATCAGTCAGGCATTGCCTGAAAGAATCGTAGTCGGGATGCGGTTGCGTCCTATAGAAGTTGTCCATTGATACAAGTGCCCCCAAGCTCATGTACCGGTAATAAGCCACTGAGTCGCCGGCAGCCTTTGCTAATGTCTTGGCGCTGTCGGCAATTTGCCGATAGTCATAGTCCGTAGAGTACGATTGGTTGATGCACCACTCGCTGAGGATTTCAGCCACGGCCAGCGTGTCGAAGTCGGTACTGGTGGAGTCCACGCAGTCAATAGCCATCTGGTAGGCGAAGTCTTCGCCGAAGAGGGAGCCGTGCCGCTTATACATCTTCGCCATCATGCGCCATGCCTGCTGCTGTTCTGCGGGTGAGCCGTGCCGCTCCATATAGTAGAGGACCGCCCGCGCAAGGGAGTCGTTGGGCATGGTGTCGTACCGTTCGCAGGCATCCAGAAGCTCGTGCAACTGTTCCGTCTGCCGCTCATGCATTCCCGGGCATAGCCCGCCTACCCGTAGCCTTTCCGACTGGCAGGCACAAAACAAAGTGACAAGCAGCGTGAGGCACAGAAAGAGTCTTTTCGTCATGATCGTTTGTTTTTGGCCGCAAAATTACTAAAAAGCCACGTAAAAAGCGTGTGAACTGAGTTTTCAAATCAATTGAAAACCCATTGAAAACTCAAAAAGGATCGTCTTGAAGCATTTTCCCATACTTTTGCACCCAAAAAACGAATGTATGGACAAAAGGCATCTCATCACCCTCATCCTCGTGCTCGCCTCATTAACGGCAGGGGCACAAGATAACATAACGCTGCAAGGCAGCATACAGGACTCGTTCTTGGAGCGCGGCCTGTTCGACTGTACGGTCACGCTGATGCGGGCCGATAGCACGCTGGTGGAGTGCGAGCCGATGATCCATCACTTCGGCAACGACTCCATGCACGTCTCCACGATGTACTTCATTGAAGTGCCTCGACAGGCGGGCAAATATATCGTTCGCGTGCAGAAAGACGGCTACGACGACGGCTGGGCTAACGTGACCATCCCCAAAGACTACAAGGAAAAGATGCTCATGGTGCCTAGGATCAGCATGCGCAAGTCGATCATGAAGAACGTCGACCTTGGCGAGGTAGTGGTAAAAGCCACGCGCATCAAGGTGAAGATGCGCGGCGACACGCTGGTCTATGATGCCACGGCATTCCAACTGCCCGAAGGGTCGATGCTGCAACACCTGATAGAACAACTGCCCGGCGCACGAATGACGGACGCGGGCGAGATATTCATCAACGGGCGGAAGATTGACGAGCTGACGCTTAACTCGCGCAAGCTGTTCAGAGGCAACAGTAGCGTGCTCATGGAGAATCTGCCTTACTTCACGGTGAAGGAACTGAAAGTGTTCGAGCGGCAGTCGCTCTACTCGGCCATAAAGGGCATTAAGGACGAGAACCCTGAATACGTGATGGACGTGAACCTGAAGGACGAATACTCCGTGGGTGTGATAGCCAATGCCGAACTGTCGGACGGCACACACAAACGCTATCAGGCCAAGGCCTTCGGGCTACTGCTCACCAAGACGCTGGCGATGTGCGGGTATGCCAACCTGAACAACATCAACGATGCCAACCGAGGCTCTGCCGGTGGGCGGGGATGGCTTCCCGGACAAGGCGTCGTAATGGGCAACCAAAACAGGCTTTCAACGCGCAAGGCGGCGGGCATGGCCATCGATTACCAGTCGACAAAGAAGTGGGACGTGTTTCCTGCTTTTCCACTCATTGCCTTAAACGTGGATATCGATTTCGACCATATTGACGACATTGACGAAGCAGACACCTATCGCGAGCGCTTCCTGCCTGCAGGCACGGCTTTCTCGCAGAATATGCGCAACGCCAGAAAGAAGATCACGGCATTTCAGGCCCGATGTTACTTTCATTGGTTGCCCTTCGTCTTCGAAAGTCACCCGCACATTTACTACCGCGAGACGGACAACACCCTACTTGAGCATCTGCGCCAATGGGACGATTTGCGTCCTACGGCTACGCAGCTGACCCAAGGTCTCGGCAAGGAGAGGCTCTATGGCGTCTATATAGTCAACGCCCGCTTTCAAGCCGTTCCCAAGCTGGTTGAAGGCAGACTGACAACCTATTGGAATCGCTCTGACCGAAGAGACTTCAACCGCCAGCAGGTCACCTATGCCGAATCAGCGCTGCCATCCGTCTCCCCCGCCTTTCGCCACGAATACAGGGACTATCATACAACAGACTATAAGTTCGAACCCAGCCTCTCCTACGACCACCGTCTTTGGAAACAGTTACACATATACCTCACCGAACGCTATTCGCTCACAGGCAATCACTCGGACGATCAATTATACATACTCAACAATCTGGCCGGATGGGGACTCCAAGACAGCACCGCCATCGACCTGCTGCCCTCGAACCGCGACCTGCTCCGCAGCGTCTATGACAAGGAGAACAGCACCCGTAGCCGTCTGCAACAACAGGAGAACGAGTGTACCGTGGCCCTGAAATGGAACAAGACAGATCGCTTCCCCGTCGATGTGACGCTGAGCCTGCCCGTCTATGCACAGCACGAGCGGCTCGACTACGAACGTGGAGCCATCGACACGCTCGCCCGTCACAACCTCTTCACTGTTAATCCCTCGCTACATCTGAAGCACAAGGTCTGGTCGCTGCGTGTAGGCATGACCACATCGACGCCGGGCCTGATGAACCTGATGCCCTACCGCGATGCCCGCAACGCACTCAGCATCATGGAGGGCAACCCGTCGCTGAAGAACAACCGCCGCGTGAACGCCAGCATCACGTGGTCGCCCAAGCTGGCAAGCCGCCACACGGGCTTGACAGGTTCACGCATCGAGTCGCGCTACGTCTATCATATCCGCTCCGTGGCGCAGGGTTTTACCTACGACGAGCAGACCAGCGCCTACACCTACCGCCCTGAGAACGTGGAGGGCAACTGGCAGTGGAACACGTCGCTGAGCACCACGTTCTCGCTCAGCAAGAACCAGAAGTGGTGGATAGACAGCAGCACGGGCTGCGACGTGTGGCACTCCGTCGATTATGCCTCGGTGAGCGGGATTTTAGACGCCCAGCTGAACAAAGTGGAGACCGTGAACCTCAGTGAGAACCTGAAACTGAGTTACAAGGCGAAGCACACCAAGGTGAGTCTGCTCGGCGACCTGCTGTGGCGGCGCACGTGGGGACACCGTTCGACGTTCAGCAATATCAGTGCCTTCGATTTCCGCTACGGTGTAAATGCCATGCAGACCATACCGACGTGGAACACCACGCTGAATGTCGACGGCATGATGCTGAGCCGACGCGGCTACGGCAGCGATGCGATGAACAAGGACGAGTTTGTGCTCAACGCCTCCGTCACCCAGCCCATCCTCCACGGCAAGGTGAAGCTGACCCTCGAAGGCCACGACCTGCTGCACCAGCTCAGCAACACCACCTACGAGGTGAACGCCCAGGGCCGCACCGAGACGTGGTATCGCGTCATCCCCAACTACGTCATGCTCCGCGTGGCTTGGCAGTTTAATAGGAATCCAAAGAAATGATGTGCAACTCTACTCGCACAGGGCTGCGACGTACTTGTCGAGGTCGGTGCCGCTGCCGTCTCTTCCCGTCAGCTTGTGGTAGAGGCGGCGGCGCAGGTTGCTGACGTTGCTCTTGGTGCAGACGAGGAGGACGGACATCTGCAAAGGGCTGCACTTGATGACGATGAGGCCGACGACGTGGCGCTCCTGCTCGGTCATGGTCTGGTCGGGCTGGTGCTCGGCATACTGCTGCTGCAGGGTGGCGAAGAGCTCAGGATGCAGGCGGTCAATCTCGGTGCGGAGTGCCTGCCAGTCCTCGGCCGTCGGGTGGGCATCCTGGGCAGACAGGTCGTGGAAGCGGCGGGCGATGTCGGTGTCGAGGATTCCACGCTTCATCTGACTGCGCAGCGAGTGGAGCATGTCGGCATACGCGCGGTTCTGCTCCAGCGTCTCGCGGTGTTCGCGCCGCAGCTTGTAGAGGTGGTAACTTGCAAAAGAGACGACCGCCAAGAGCAGCAATAGTCCACAGATGAACAGGGTGCGCTCATGTTCCAGCTCCAGCTCGTGATTGATGAGCACATTGCGCTGCCGGTACTCGTCCTCGTTCTCCAGGAAGCGGTCTTTCTTCACGGCGAAGTAATAGGTAACGGCCTGGTCGTTATAGTAGCTACGCTGGCGGTAGTCAGGGTCGCGGTCGGGAAATTTATCGTAAAGGTCGAAAAGCCTGCGGTAGCTATAGAAACGGACGTAGTTCCACGGGTGGTCGAGTTTCATGTAGTAATAGTGGGCAGAGTCGAAATTGCCCTGTCGCAGGTGGTAGTCGCCGCGCAGCAACCAGTATTCGATGGCGGCATACGACCCCACATGCTCCAAATCCTCGCGGGTGAAACGCTCGTAGCGCTGCATCCACATCGTCATCGAGTCGGCTAAGTTGGTATCGTTCATATCGAAGAACGGTCCCACGTCTTTGCAGCCATTGAAGAAAGCCTCGGATCCCCCAGCATGACTGATAAGTGCTTCAAGATTCTTGCGGTCGTAGCTCAGGAGGTAGGACATGTAGGGAGCGAAGGCATCGACGGCCCAGTCCTTCCGTCCCCGCTGCCACAGCTCGCTGAAGGCGCGATAGGCGGTAGGCAGGAATTGAACATCGGCATTCACCGTCAGCGCCACATTCGCTTCCTGCCCCATGCATCTATAATATAATAAGGTGTCGCCAGCCCGCTGTGCCAGCCTCATGCCTCGCCGTGCCGTTTGCTTTGCTACCTCATCGTCGAAGGAGAACTGCTGGTTGATGCTCCACTCATAGCAAATCTCGGCCAGGGCACGCGGGTCGAAGTCGGCACTCAGCGAGTCCACGCAGTCGGCAGCCATCTCGTAGGCGAAGCCCTCGTATATCAGTGCCCCGTGGCGGCGGTACATCTTCGCCATCATGCGCCAAGCCTGTTGCAGCTCGCGGGGCGTGCCGTGCCGCTCCATGTAGTAGAGCACGGCGCGGGCATCGGAATCGTTGGGCATCACGTCGTAATGGTCCGTGGCCTCCATCAACTGATCCAGCATCTGCACCTGCCGCTCATGCTGTGACAGGCAGGAGGTCAGCATGGCCATCAATAGAACAACAGCTATATGTCTCATAACGGCTGCAAAGGTACGAAAAATCCCCCAAAACAACTTGTAAACTCAGTTTACAAATCTTTTTCATACCAAATAAAAGCCTTTTTCCGTTATGTAGGTTAGGAAAACGAAGCATTCGTTTGTCTCTAAGATAAAACGCAAGCAACGAAAGATGAATCAGAGTACACTGGAGAAGCTGTTCCGACAACACCATGGCCGACTGCTGGCCGAGGCTCGTGC